>JAWCGL010000008.1:0-15482 GCA_038857155.1 Bathyarchaeia archaeon | reverse complement strand
GAAACATACTTCTACATATCAGGCTTAGTGATATCGCCTAGTAAAGGTACAGTACCACCGATAGAGAATACTAAATGCGAGAAGCTTAAAGATGGAAACTGGCTTATAACCGCTAGCGTATACAAGGATCCTGTTTCAGGTAAGAGTCTAGGCACCGTTATATCGATATCGGCTACACACTTCACACCAAACTCTAAGGTTAACGTAACCGTGGATTGGCTACCATACCCAGCTCTAGTAGGTAAGAAGATACTATTAGCGATGAACGTACCGACAGATGCTGAAGGAAACTTCGCTACCACAGTAGTATTCCCGACAACCGTGAAGGGGATCTACTACATAATCGCTAGGGATGCTAAAGGCCTAGAGATGAAATCCACCTTCGAAGTAACACCTGGAATGATACTAACACCAGACCCGGTGGTAGGCTCAGCCTTAACGAAGGTTATAGCTACGGGTCTACCAGGACCTGTAGGAGACTTCACCGCTGCTGAGACATGGGAGATACTGGTTAACGATACGGATGCGATGAGGACCCTCGCAGGGCATATAGGCTTCTTCAGCGTTACGAGGTGGAAGACGAACGCTAACGGTACATTGGTCTCGGTGGATCTATCGGCGGCGTATAGCTATAGTGTTAAGCCTGGCTTCGTTATGCCGTTCATAGAGCCTGGAGCCTACGCCTTCAAGCTTATACTCGAAGGTGGAGGCTACCGTAACTCTACAGATCCAGCCCTATTCAAAGCGGCTAAGATAACATCGGTCTCGGATACAGTTAAGGTTGTTAACGCCTTCAAGGAGTTTACTGTCTTGGTAGATAAGGTTGATGCTCTAGCGGAGCTCGTTAGCGCTATGAATGTTAAGTTGACGTCTGTGGATAAGAATGTAGCTACACTCGTCACGGATACCGGTGTTATCAAAGCTGATGTCTCGACTTTAAGGAGTCTAGTCGAGAAGATGGGCGGTACGTTGACCGATATAAGCGGTGGTATAGCCACCATAAAGACGGATGTAGGTACTATTAAGGCATCCGTAGATGCCTTATCGCCTAAGATAGAAGCTGTTAGGGGTGATATAGCTAAGATATCGACCTCCATAGGAGAGATACTATCGAACCTAGATACTATAGAGCCTGTGGTAACCAGTATAAGGGATGGCGTCGCTACCGTTAGCACTAAGATAGATACGTTGACGGGTAAGGTTACGACTATAGACGGTAACGTAGCTACTGTGAGAACCGATGTAGGCGATATTAAGGCTGGCGTAACAAACCTTGCAGGTGTACCTGGGGCTGTAAGCACCGCAACCATGGCTGTATGGATAGCCGTAGTACTATCGCTAGTAGCAGCTATATGCTCGATAATATCGCTAGTACAGCTACGTAAGAAGATAGCAGGCTAGAATATATCGGGTAGGGGCTACCGAACACTCCATCCCCCATTTTTCCCCTCTTCCACTCCTATACGGATAGGCTATCCTCCCATCTGTCTCCTAAGCATTATTCGATGGAGAATCCTTGAACCTCGCGATCCTAGGATTCCATCTTCTTGAAGCTCGCTATAGCTATACCCCTAGTATACTCGGCTCTATCCGTCTTGTATCCTAGCGCAGACGTAACTCCCTCGAATATCGATAGTAGGAGCCTTGTAGCCTCTGATGATAGGTTTGAAGCTATGAATCTGAATAGTATGGAATCTCCACCCCCCTCTACAGATATATCTACAGGCGATAACAGTATGGATGATAGTAGGCTTCTGAGAGCTTCCACAGGATCTTCGAATTTAACCGAGATGTATCTTCCATACCAGTATCCGGCTTCGTGTGCATCCCTATAGATCTCCTCTAGACTACCCCTGTCGATCCTAGCTAATATGGAGTTCATAAGGTTTACGGGTACAAGCATTATACCTGCGCTTCTATGCATAGAAGCTACCATATATGATCTAACAGCATCCTTTATAGATCCGCCATCGCTATATATCCTAGCTACATCCGATAATATATCGGATACGAACGATGACAGGGTTCTACCCTCCCTATTAGATATCTCCATAAGCTTATCTACTACATCAGCCTGTACGAATACAAGCTTCCTACCCTGGGGGTGTGATGGCATAGCTCGACTATCCTTTAACCTCGATCCTTATCCTTATAAACCCTTTATCAACCTCAGAATCCAATACATCGAAGCCTAAACCTACGAGTATACCTCTAAGAAGCGATTCGAGTAGCAAGCTATAGTTTAGGGTGGATCTAGAGCTGAAGCATAGCAACACCGCTTCGCCACCCCTCCTCTCAAATTTGAACTCTGATAGATTCCACATCAACCTAGATAGTATAGATATAGATTCATCTACGCTCGAAGCTGCGGATACATACTTAGATAGCCATAAACCTGTCTCGAACCAGCTCCTCCTAAGCTTATCGGAGAATCCTGATTCGAAGCATACATCTATAAGCTCATACAATAGGTTCTCAGGTATAGGTGTAAACCCGGACCTCCTACCATAATCCATAGATCTATACTCATCTAGGAGACGTTTAACGCTGAGGCTTTCTTTTTCTATCTCTAAGATAGATTCGAGCATATCGTTAAGCATAGAATAAACTGTTACACCCCTACTCTCAGCTATAGCTTTAAGCTTATCAGCTAAATCCACTCTAGCTGCGAGCATCTTCCTATCAGGCAAGTATAGTAAACCCCCCGGTTAACCGATTCTATAAACCTATCATAGCGTCAGGAGATTTAAAATTTGATGGAATACTCATAGCATCTAGAAGCTACGAGTATCTGGGTTCTATTGGTAATAAACTCTTATATCCCTAGAGTATACCCGATTTAATCGGCGAACCTTGACCGTATACGCTTTAAGGATAGTTAAACCTGAATGGGTGGATAACGTGTATAGGGAGGGCGTATACTATGGATCCGTTAGGAGGTGTTTCAAGCCTGGGGATACAGTGCTATTCTTCTCTAAGGTTGAAGATTTAGGTGATGCCCTCATAGGCTACGGCGTAGTGGAGTCGTTCCATAGGAGGGAGGATCTACCGGAAGATATAGCTTCGAGATTCCAGGATCATCCCTGGATATGGCTTATAAAACTCGACTCCTCACGGTTGGTAAAGCTTGGCGATCCTATACCTTGGACTAGGCTGGTAGAGCAGGGTGTTATACCTGAGAATGCTAAGGGTAGATACCTCCATGGACGTAGGCTTAAGGATAGAGAGGTGGATGCTTTGGATCTTATATGTAGGATATGATGTGCGAACTTATATCTTCTAACGATGTAAATCTATGTAGCTACAGGAGGGTGATATAGGGTGGTTAAGGTTAGGGTGGATCAGGATCTCTGTATAGGCTGTGGTCTATGCGAATCTCTATGCCCAGAGGTGTTTAGGCTAACCGCTGAAGGTAGATCTGAAGTGGTGAATGCTGAGGGATGCGATGGATGCGATTGTAGAAGCGTAGCTGATCAATGCCCTGTATCGGCTATAATAGTCGAAGAATAGGCTTCAGGATAGCATCGACCTCGACCCCGCCATACTCTACCTATATCTACCATTTCTACCGCTATATATCCCGTTATGGCTAGATGGGAGTCTTTCAAACCTGGGAGGAGGAGCTTCCACTTATCCATACTTATACCTGGAAGCCTCGTAGATGAGGAGGGTCATCTACGAGATAAAACGTTCACGGTAGGCCTGATAGGTAGGGCTGCAGCGATATTCAGAGTCGATGAGGTATGCGTATACAGAGATCTATACGGCGTCATGGATCAGGGTAGATCTGTGGATCTCATAGCATCGATCCTACGATACATGGAGACGCCGCCTCATCTTAAACGTAAGCTTATAGGTTTGAAACCTGAGCTTAGGTATGCAGGTATACTGCCGCCGTTGAGGCTGCCGAGCCATACACCTCCTAAAAGGATCGGTGAAGCAATCTCAGGTGAGGTTAGAGAAGCTGTAGTGGAGAGGGGTGGAGCTGAATGCTACGTAGATGCGGGTTTCGATAGACCTGTAAGGCTTGTAGGTGTATCCCCGCCGCGTGGATCTAGGATTACCGTTAGGCTATTCGTAGATGGAGGCGAGGTATACTGTAAGCTTGTCGATCCTTCTAAGCTTAGATTCTACTGGAGCTTCCAAGTATCGACGCCCGATAAGCCTCTGAAGGATATACTAGAAGATTATCGTAGTAGAGGGCTTGTTATAGCTGCATCCAAGTATGGGGATCCTATAGAGCTTTTAATCGATGAGCTTTCATCTAAGCTTCTATCCTCTAAGAGTCTAGCTATAGCATTCGGATCCCCTAAGGAAGGTTTAAGGGAGATAGCTGGTAGGCAGGGGTTTAAGCTTGGAGACTATGTAGACTACATCGTCAATACTATACCTGGGCAAGGTTCATACACTGTTAGGACTGAGGAGGCTGTATACGCAACCCTAGCTGTATTGAACCTTATATCTTCAGGTAGATACGGCTAACCTTTATATCTAGGGTAGCCTGCCTTACTAGGCTAGCGAAGGGTAGGAAGGATTATGGGTCGAAGGAAGAAGAGAGCTCCTAGGCGTGGTAGCCTGGCGTTTATACCTAGAGGTAGAGCTGAATCTATAAAGCCTAGCGTAAAGTATTGGCCTGATCCGCCTATAGCTAGACCATCGCTACTAGGGTTTCCAGGGTATAAAGCCGGTATGACCCATGTATTCATGGTTGAGGATGAGCCTACAGCCTATAGGGGTAGAGAGGCCTCCTATCCGGCTACGATAGTAGCTACGCCGCCTGTCAAGGTTATGGCTGTAAGATTGTATGCGGATACTGTGGATGGCTTTAAAGCTTTAACAGAGATATGGCATCCAAACCTAGTTAAAGATGTATGGCGCAACTTCAATACACCTAAAGAATACGATTTCCAAGCTAAACTTAGAGGATTCGAAGAAGCTAGAAGCTTCGCAGGTGAGGTTAGGGTTGTAATCGGAGCTTCACCTAAGCTTGCAGGTCTATCTAAGAAGAAGCTAGATCTGATAGAGGTTAGGGTTGGCGGTGGCGGTATATCTGAGAGGATAGACTACGCTCTATCCATCCTAGGAAGCGATGTTAGGGTGGGCGATATATTCAAACCCGGCCAGTATGTAGATGTATCCGCGGTTACTAAGGGTAAAGGGTTCCAGGGTGAGGTTAAACGTTGGCATGTCCATAGGCTGCATCATAAGACTAGGGAGGGTGTTAGGGGTGTAGGTACGCTGGGCCCATGGACGCCTGCTAGGGTTATGTATACGGTGCCTAGACCTGGGCAGCTCGGTTTCCATCTTAGATGCGAGTACAATAAACGTATACTTATGATAGGTAGCGATGGAAGCTTGGTGACGCCTCCAGGTGGGATTACAGGCTTCGGTGTAGTATCTACAGAGTATGTTCTGTTGAAGGGTAGCACCCCTGGGCCTAGGAAGCGTCTCGTATTCCTGAGGTATCCCGCTAGGCCTCCTAGCACGATACCTACAGAGCCTCCCAAGATAACATACATCTATAGGGGAGGGTAGACGTTTTGACCATAGAGCTTATACCCGTCTTCAACCTTGAAGGCGTCCAGGTGGATTCTGTAGAGAAGCCTAGGGTATTCTCCCACCCGATCCATAGATTCCTGATAAGGAGGGTCGTAGATATACTGCAGACTCATAGAAGGCAGAAGCAGGGTAGGGATCCTATGGCTGGTAAACGTACATCTGCTGGATCCTTAGGTCCCGGCTATGGTCTAGCTAGGGTTCCTAGGATACGTGGCGCCTATAGAGCTGCGTTCGTAACTATGGCTGTTAAAGGTAGATCCGCTCACGCGCCTACATCGATGAAGATCGTATATAAGAGGGTTAATAGGAAGGAGAAGCGTCTAGCCCTCCTATCCGCTATATCCTCTACAGGTATACCTGAGCTGGTAGCTGAACGTGGTCATGTAGTCGAAGGTGTTAGGCATATACCGCTGGTGGTCGTAGACGATGTAGAGGCTATAAACTCGACTAGGATGGCTAAGGATGTTTTGAGGAAGCTTGGCTTATGGAGCGATATCGATAGGGTTCGTAGGGGTTGTAGAGCTAGGAGTGGTAAACCTAGGCTTAGAGGTAGGGTTAAACGTGTAGGTAGGGGTCCGCTTATAGTCGTATACGAGGATAGAGGTGTAGGTTTAGCTATGCGCAACATACCCGGCGTAGATGTGGTGGAGCTTAGAAGCTTAAACCCTGAGCATCTATCTCCAGGAGGATATCCAGGTAGGCTCACTGTCTGGAGCCTCTCAGCTTTTAGGAAGCTGGACGAGATAGCTGGGGAGGTGTATATGGCTTATGCCTAGCATCGATGAGCAGCTTAAAGCTAGGAGGATAATCCTACACCCTATAGCATCGGAGAAAGCTATGGCTATGATAGAGAGGGAGAATACGATAACGTTCGCAGTAGATATCGAGGCATCTAAGAGCGATGTGAAGAGGGCTATAGAGGTGCTGTATGGAGTCGAAGTCGGAGATGTACGTACGGTTATAACCCATAAAGGCTATAAGAAGGCGTACGTTAGGCTAGCTGAAGGCTACTCTGCTTCAGATCTAGCTATAAGGCTGGGTATGATATAAGGGGTGTAGGTTTATGGGTAGACGTATACGTGCGCAGAAGATAGGTAGAGGCTCACCGCCTTGGGGGGCTCCGACACATAGAAGGATAGCCCCGGTAAGATATCCTCAGATAGATAGGCCGATGAAGGGTTCAGTAGAGGAGCTCCTCCACGAACCTGGACGCGGGGCCCCTATAGCGAAGATAAAGCTCGAAGATGGAAAGATATTCTACAACGTAGCGGTGGAATCCCTCAAGTTAGGCGACATAGTCTACATAGGTGGTGGAGGGTTAAGCGTAGGATCGATAGCCCCCCTCAGAGATATCCCAGACGGCTCCGTAGTATGTAACGTAGAGTGTAAACCCGGGTCTGGAGGTAACCTTGCTAGATCTTCTGGGGCCTACGCTACGATTCTAAGCCATGCAGGTGGATACGTAACGATTCAACTCCCATCAGGTAAGATAGCGGTTATACCGGAGGAGTGTAGAGCAACCTTAGGCGTCGTAGCAGGGGGTGGACGCGTAGAGAAGCCGTTCCTGAAAGCTGGGACGAAGATGAAATGGGTGAGGGTTAAAGGTAGGAAGTGGCCTAGGGTTAGAGGGGTCGCTATGGCTGCGGTGCACCATCCGCATGGCGGCGGTAAGCATCAGAGCGAGGGCCATCCCACCACCGTATCTAGGACTCTACCACCGGGAGCTAAGGTTGGCCATATCTCCTCTAAGAGAACGGGTAAAAAGTAGCTGGGAAACTCTTATATCCAGCCTCTCATCTAGATCGGTTTAGCGATAAGCTATGCCTCGTGAATTCGTCTATAGAGGGTATACATGGAGTCAGATTAGGGATATGTCTAGCGACGAGTTTATCAAGCTTCTACCATCGAGGCAGAGGCGTAGCCTTACAAGAGGCCTTAAACCTGAACAGATAAAGCTTCTAGAGAAGATAAACCTAGCTATCAAGGGGGAGTATAGTAAGCCTATAAAGACCCGCTGTAGGGATATGGTGATACTCCCTAAGATGGTCGGTCTAACTATACACGTACACGATGGCCGTAGATTCGTCCCTATAACGATAACCGAGAAGATGGTAGGCCGCTATCTAGGGGAATTCGTACCTACGAATAAACCTGTGAAGCATGGAACACCAGGTGTAGGCGCTAGTAGAGGATCTATGTACGTACCGCTCAAGTAGCGATATATTATCCGGATGTAACGTTTTTACCTTTTGCCGTCGGCATTAATCTAGCTTAATGAACCTTAGAGGTTTATTCATAGGTAGATTCCAGCCGTTCCATATAGGCCATCTTAGAGCTGTATACTGGATGCTCGATAGGGTTGATGAGCTTATAATAGCTGTAGGTAGCGCGCAGTATAGCCATACCATCCAGAACCCGTTCACAGCAGGTGAGAGACTCGAGATGATAAGAGCATCCCTGATAGATGATGGTATAGATCTATCGCGTATAATAACCGTAACCATACCGGATATACATGTGCATAGCCTATGGGTTAAACTGGTAGTTTCGCTATCCCCTAGATTCCACGTAGTATACTCTAACGAACCTTTAACTCGTAGGCTATTCGAAGAGGAGGGGTTCAAAGTCGAAGGTATACCTTTCTTCGATAGAGAGATCTATAGCGCCACGGAGGTTAGGAGACGTATACTCGAGGATGGGGATTGGAGGAGCCTGGTACCTAGCGTCGTAGCTAGACTTATAGATGAATTCAAAGGCGTAGAGCGTATAAAGAATTTAGCTAGAACCGATAGGGTGGAGGAGCCTAAACCTGGGGATATACTCGGTATATAGGGAATACCTTCTCCTAAACTATGCTAGATGCTTTAGGCATGATTATAGTGGATTCCCCCGGATCGCCTAGAATCGTACATTCACCCTTAACATACATCAAACCTGTATAGGCTGCGGTAACAGCATCAAGCTCGTGGACTGTTAGATCGCCGCCGTGAATCTTAAGCCCCATATTCTCCAAACCTGATCTAAGACCATGCCTATCCTTCTTAGCTCTAGGAAGACCTAGGATATCCTGCGCTCCACCAGGGTAGACCTCTATAACCTCGAATCCTAGCTTCTCGATCGCAGGTTTAAGCTTCATACCCCTCTCCGTTAGCATACGCATAGCTCCGAGGGTTACAGGTAGGAACCTTATACCAGCTCTCCTAAGCATGATATCGCATAGCCTTAGATGGGGTCCGTGATCACTCATACCCCTCCTACCTTTAGGGAGGCCTAGAGGCGCATCGATAGCTACAACCCTAGGTTTACATTCAGCTATAGCTTCCACTATCTCATCATCCGTATATACTATGGATGTATAGACGTCTAGGGATGGGTAACGTAGCGTAGAGAAACCCGTAGGCCTCCTAGGTGATCCAGCTAGATCCAACCCGACTATGATCATCGGATCCATAGACGCTTAGAATATAGGTATGAATTCCTCCCTAACATCGTTCTCAGATATGATCAGTAGGTCAACCCCGTCGCCGCTGGTAGCATCCCGCATAGAGGCAGCTTTAACGCTCCTAATAGCTAGCTCCCTAGCATCTGTCAACTCGATACCCCTCCTATAGCCAGATTCTATAACACCTATAGCTACCTCCGCACCTGACCCTAGAGCTGTATAGTTATCTGGTAGGACAACCCCGAGGGGGTCTAGCACATAGAGGCTGTATCCTTCATCACGATCATATCCACCTACGATTATCTCTGTTAGGAGTGGATACATCCTATGATACATAAGTATATTCGATGTAAGCTTAGCAGCAGATCTAACGGTAACAGGTCTACCGAGCTCAAGCTCCGATATCTTAACCTCAGCTTTTATCAGATCTGCTAGAGATTGCATATCCGATACCAGCCCCGCACATGCGAATCCTATACGTTCAGCTATACGGAAAACCTTCTTAGCCCTACGGCTCAGTATATATCCCCCGTAGCTCAGTCTCTTCTCAGAGGCTAAGATAACCCCATCCCTAGCTACTATACCCACCGCTGTAGCTCCTGGAAGGTACTGGAAAGCCATACCGGATCAATATTACTCACGCCTATAGTCGTATATTAGAGTTTCCCGCAGCTGGGAAACGCTTATCTACCACTCCAATACATGTCTTCAAAGGATAAGTTGATATATACCCCAGTATGCTACTTCGACCTTAAATCAGGTATACTCTGCCCTAGATGCGAAGCTAAGCTCCGTAGCGGAGAGATAACTGAGCTGGATATAGAGGTAGCTAGACTCCTCGTAAACATCGAATCCAGGTTTCCACACCTCCAGAAAGCATCCTTCATAAAAGCTGTAGATGCGGAGGAGTACGTATTCGTAGTAGTCGGGCGGGGGGATCTAGCTAAACTCAACCCTATAATCGGAGATCTTCGTAGAATCCTATCGGACAAGCTTGGTAAACCTACGATCATACTCGAGAATCAAAGCGATCCTAGACCCTTACTAGAGGATCTTATAAGCCCTCTGAGGATAGTCGGTATGAATACTGTATGGATACCGGATGGTACACGCGAAATCCACATCATAGTTAGCGGTAGTAGGCGTAACCTACCGGTCTCCGAGAAGATTCTACACTCGGTTGTAGAGAAACTTTACGGTACATCACTACGCTTAACTTTCGAATCGCCTATCGTAAACCGTAGGAGCGGTAGCCGTAGAACCCCTAGAACCGGTAGGATACGTTAACCTTCATACCTCTCTCCATGAAACGTTTATATCTAGGTCAGATATTCTTTCAACTCTAATAGTAGATATGACCGCCGAAGTTATACCTGCTGTAACAGAGAGCGGGCAGCCGATACTGATACTTAAAGAGGGTACCTCTAGGGTTAGGGGTAGGGATGCTCAGATAAACAATATAACGGCGGCTAGGATAGTAGCCGAGATGGTTAAAACATCGCTAGGACCAGCTGGTATGGATAAGATGCTCGTCGATACTCTAGGAGATGTTACGATAACAAACGATGGTGCTACGATACTAAAGGAGATGGATGTTCAGCATCCGGCTGCTAAGATGATGGTGGAGATAGCTAAAGCCACCGATAGCGAGGTAGGTGATGGTACGACTAGCGTAGTAGTCTTAGCAGGGGAGCTTCTAGGTAAGGCTCTAGAGCTGATAGAGCTTAACGTACATCCATCCATAATAGTCGACGGCTACAAGAGGGCTTTAGATGAAGCTTTAACTGTTCTCAGATCTATAGCTGTGAAGGTCGATCCGTTGGATAGAGAGGCTTTGATGAAGGTTGCTATGACGGCTATGGGTACTAAAGCTGTTAAGGAGGGTAGGGATTACCTAGCTAAGCTCGTAGTAGATGCTGCGTTACAGGTTGTGAGGAAGGTTGGAGATAGGTACATGGTGGATCTAGACGATATCAAGGTTGAGAAGAAGGCTGGCGGTACGATATTCGATACGCAGTTGATTAAAGGTGTAGTGTTGGATAAAGAGGTTGTACATGCAGGTATGCCTAAAATCGTAAGGAATGCTAGGATAGCTCTACTTAACTGCCCTCTAGAGATAGAGAAGACGGAGTTCGATGCTAAGATCAATATAGAGACTCCTGAACAGATGAAGGCCTTCTTGGATGAGGAGGCTAGGATGCTTAAGGATATGGTCGATAGGATCGCGGGTACAGGTGCTAACGTAGTATTCTGCCAGAAGGGTATAGACGATATGGCTCAATACTTCCTAGCAAAAAGAGGGATACAAGCAGTAAGAAGAGTTAAGGAATCTGATATGCAGAAGCTATCCAGAGCTACAGGAGCAAGAATAGTAACGAACGTAGACGATCTGAGGGAGGAGGATCTAGGATCGGCAGAATTGGTAGAGGAGAGGAAGGTTGGGGAGGATAGATGGGTATTCGTAGAGGGATGCCTCAACCCGAGAGCTGTATCGATATTGATAAGGGGTGGGGCAGATAAGGTTGTAGAGGAGGCTGAGCGCTCTATCCATGATGCTCTATGCGTCGTTAAAGATATGATAGAGTATCCGCATCTAGTTTTCGGAGGTGGAGCACCTGAGGCTGAAGTTGCGTTAAGGGTTAGGAGATGGGCTGAGAAGCTTTCAGGTAGAGAGCAGCTTGCAGTACTAAAGTTTGCGGAGGCGTTGGAGGTTATCCCATCGGCTCTAGCTGAGAACTCCGGTTTAGACTCTATAGATATAATGGTCGAGCTTAGAGCTAGACACGAGAAGGGGCAGATATGGGATGGAGTTAACGTACTAGGAGGGGGTATCGGAGATATGAAAGCTTTAGAAGTATACGAGCCTCTAGCCGTTAAGGAGCAGGTACTTAAATCCGCCGTCGAAGCCGCTACATCGATACTGAGGATAGACGATGTGATAGCAGCTGGCAAGCTTAAAGAGGAGGGTAAGAAGGAGAAGAAAGAGGAGGAAGGCGAGGAAGAGAAGTCTAAGCCAGAGCTTGACTAAACGTAACCCATAGTATCCTAACGGTAAGCATTCGGCTATCAGAACTATGTATCTTTCATCCGCAGTTTTTTCCCTTCTACCTCTTTCCACCGTTCTAATAGTTCGAATCAATTATATTTACGAATAATCTGTTTATATCTAGGTTGAAGCATCCTCTAGAATGTGTAGATCTGCTAGGGAGGGATTGTATGCTCGAATTCAGATGGCATGGTAGGGCTGGGCAGGGTATAATCACGGTTATAAGGCTTCTAGCATCATCCGCTATACTAGAAGGAAAATATGTACAGGCATTCCCGCAGTTCGGACCTGAACGTATAGGCGCTCCTATCGTAGGATACTGTAGGATATCTGAAACGCCGATAACGCTCCACGGACCTATAGAATCGCCTGATGTAGTCGCCGTCCTAGATCCTACGATCCTAGGCTTAGTGGACGTAGCAGAAGGGTTGAAACCCGATGGTATAATGATCGTTAATAGTAGGGAGGATCCTGGGAAGATAGCTGCAAAGCTCGGGGTAGCTAGAACGTATACGGTCGATGCTACCGGTATATGCCTAGACATCATGGGTTCAGGTAGAGCTGTGAATATAGCTATTATGGGTGCTGTAACTAAGGTTACAGGTATAGTTTCGCGTGAATCGCTTATTAGGGTTCTATCAGAGAGATTCACTGGTAGGATACTGGATATGAATCTAAAGGTGTTGGATAGAAGCTTAGCGGAGGTGAGGGGTGTTGAAGCTTAGAGGGTGGCGTGAAATACCTATAGGAGGTATACTCGTAGAACCTGGATCGGCGGCGGAGTATAGGACCGGGGATTGGAGGCTCTTCAGACCCGTTATAGACTATTCGAAGTGTATAAAGTGTCTTCTATGCTGGATATACTGTCCTGAGCCGGCTGTAGTGAGGAAGGATGATGATAGCGTAGAGATAGACTACTACCATTGTAAAGGATGCGGTATCTGCGCATCTGAATGTCCTGTGAAAGCTATATCGATGATGGAGGAGACGAGGTAGATGGCTGCATGGGCTGCTAGACGTATACTAGCTATGAACGGAAACGAGGTTGTAGCATACGCTGTTAAACAGTGTAACGTGGATGTCGTCGCAGCATATCCTATAACGCCTCAGACAATCATAGTCGAAGCATTCAGTACATACGTAGCGGATGGGCTTGTAGATACACGGTTCGTATGCGTCGAATCCGAGCATTCAGCTATGTCTGCATGTATAGGTGCAAGCCTTATGGGCGCTAGAGTCTTCACGGCTACCTCGAGTCAAGGGTTAGCCCTCATGCATGAAGCTCTATACGCAGCTTCAGGCCTTAGATGCCCTATAGTTATGGTTGTAGTTAATAGAGCCTTATCAGCTCCGATAAACATACACTGTGATCACTCCGATATGATGGGTTCTAGGGATTGCGGATGGATTCAGATATTCACAGAAAACGTTCAGGAGGCATACGATTTCACTATACAAGCTTTCAGGATAGCTGAACATCCAGGTGTACTACTACCCGTTGCCGTGAATCTAGACGGCTTCACCATATCCCACTGCGTAGAGAACTTCGTATCGCTCACAGATGAAGAGGTCTTAGGATTCATACAGCCTAAACGTACACCAATCTACTGGCTTAACCCCGATAAACCTATAACCGTAGGTGCTTTAACGCTACCAGACTACTACTATGAAGTTAAGAGACAGCAGGTTGAAGCTATGGATAACGCCTACAAGGTCTTCCTAGATACGGTCAAATCGTTCGCAGATCTAACCGGTAGAAGATATAATCCGGTCGAAGTTTGGGGTAGCGATGATGCGGATATAGCCGTGATACTTCTAGGTAGCACCGTAGGGTTGATGAGGGGTATCGCATCTAGATATGATGGTAGGGTTAAAATCGTATTCCCGAGGCTGTTCAGTCCGTTCCCATCTAAGGATATTAAGGAGATCTTAGAAGATGTTAAAGTCGTAGCGGTTATGGATAGATCTGTAGCTTTCGGAGCTCCGCTTAACCCGCTGGCTTCCAGTATAGCTTCGGTTATCCTACTAGGAGGTTTAGATGCTAAGCTTGTAAACTTCATCTACGGGCTGGGTGGTAGGGATCTGAAGACTTCGGAAGCAGAATATATAGTAGAATATGCGTTGAGAGTCTGCGAAACTGGTATTATCGATAAGCCCATACAGTTCGTAGGGGTGAGAGAATAGCATGTCTATACCTGTTAAAGCCGTAACTAGGGAGGAGTATCTAAGCTCGGGTCACCGTCTATGTGCAGGCTGCGGCGCGGCTCTAGCTGTAAGGCTAGCTTTGAAAGCTCTCAGAGGCCCCACCGTGGTAGCTCAAGCTACAGGATGCGTCGAGGTATCTACGACGATATACCCGCATACGGCTTGGAGGATACCTTGGGCTCATATACTATTCGAGAACGCTGCAGCCGTAGCTTCAGGTATGGAGGAGGCTGTGAGGATATTGAGGAAGAAAGGTGCGATAGATAGGAATATAGATATTATCGCGATAGCGGGTGATGGTGGAACCTTCGATATAGGTGTACAAGCTCTATCCGGGGCTCTGGAGAGGGGCCACGACTTCGTATACCTATGCTACGATAACGAAGCATATATGAATACAGGTATACAGAGATCTGGAGCTACCCCTAGGGGGGCTTCAACCACTACGTCGCCGGCTGGTAGGGTTATACCCGGTAAGAGGGAGGTTAAAAAGGATCTTATAGGTATAGCCGTAGCTCACGGTATACCATACGCTGCTACAGCTTCGGTAGCATATCCTGGAGACTATATAGCTAAGGTTAGGAAGGCTATAGAGGTTGAAGGGCCTGCTGTAGTGCATGTTCTAGCTCCATGCCCACTGGGGTGGGGTAGCGAGCCTTCAGATACTATCAAGCTAGCTAGGCTAGCCGTTCAGACTAGGATATTCCCAGTATACGAGGTTGTAGAGGGGCGTTATAAGCTGAACGTTAAGGTATCGAAGCCTCTACCTGTGGAGGATTATCTTAAGCTTCAGAGGAGGTTCCAGCATCTATTCAGACCGGAATTCAAGGGGGAACTCGAAGAGGTTAAACGGATTGTAGAAGAACGTTGGAATAGGATACTAGAATTATGCGGCGAGAAATCAGGTTAGCTCGATGATTTCATGGAAACCTACGATGTAGCCGTAATCGGAGGTGGACCTGCAGGTTTATCTGCAGCTACCTCTGCTTCTAGACTCTACGTAGAAACTATCCTCTTCGAGGAGCATGAAGGTATAGGTTTACCATGGCATTGCGCAGGTATAGTCAGTTCTGGTAGGCTTAAACCCCTCCGTATAGAAGGCTTCGATAAAACCGTTCTAGCAGAGTTCGATACGGTAGATGTCTATCTATCTCTACGCCGCGCTTTCGCTATAAGAAGTAGTATACCGCAACTAGTTCTAGATAGGGTTTCCTTCGATAACCTTCTAGC
>JAWCGL010000007.1:0-16187 GCA_038857155.1 Bathyarchaeia archaeon | reverse complement strand
ATAGTAGTCCCGGTCATATTTATAGCGAAGCCGCCGTTCATACTACCGTATAGGAGTATACCTCTAGCCTCCATACACCCTTTACACGCATCCTCCAGACTACCTAGTATAACCCTGATAGCTTCTATAGCGTAGATATCGGATAGCATAGATGCGTTCCTATTGAAGTATGCTTCAAATCCGTGGGTGAGTGCATCTAAACCTGTATAGGCTACCTGATCCGCTGATAGGAATCTAAGGGTTTCAGGATCTAGTATAGCTATCCTCGGAACTAGGCTCCAACCTGCTACGGTAATCTTACGAAAGCCGACAGTTACTATAGCGTATCTAGTTACCTCGCTCCCGGTACCGCACGTCGTCGGTATGGCTATCACAGGCTTTATAGGATCATCCACTATCCTAGGGTATAGGTAATCCTTTATAGATCCTCCCAGAGATGAAGCTACGCTCACCATCTTAGCGGTGTCTATAACGCTACCACCACCGAAAGCTACGAAGAAATCGATATCGGCGGTACGGGCTTGGCTAACACCATCCTCCACATCTTCGATGGTAGGGTTAGGTTTAACCCTATCGAATACGTATACATCGAATCCTTCAGATTCTAATATGCCCTTAACCCTATCCAGGTATCCCGAGCTCCTCGCAAAACTCCTACCAGTGATAAGCATACATCTACCCTTTAAACCGACCCTCCTAGCTTCCAAACCTACCCTATCTACCGAGCCGTAGCCGTATACGACTCTAGTCGGGAAGGTAGATTCGAATCTCCACATAACTCGATATAAACATGGAGAACCCTAAGTTAATATCGGTTTCTAAACCGGATCGCAACTGATCCTAGAATATATATCCTTCAATATAGCTTCAAGCTTCCCCTCCAGCTCCTTTAACCCTCCATCGTTAACCAATAGGTAGTCGGCTTTACCTCTAAGCTCTAGTAGACCGAATCTAATCTCTTCGCTATCTCTAGCGATTAGGTCGTCGATACATCTAGGATCGTCTATCCTACCTCTAGAGGATAGTAGGGTAAACCTCCTCTCTATAGGTGCATCTACGAATATGAGGATCACCGAGGGTATCCTGCTCTTGAGGGAATCTAGCTCTGAAGGGCTGCGGAGACCATCTACTACGACATTCATATCTGATGAGAGTATATCATCGATGCATAGCTTAGCTATAGCATCCACACCCATCTCATCTCGAAGCTTACGAGCTAACATAGATAGATTCTCACGTGTAGGCTTCAACCCACGTCTAAGAGCTTCTCTACGAACATAGTCGCCCATATTCACTATCCTCCACCCTCTAGATTCTAGCATCCTAGCTATAGTCGTCTTACCAGATCCAGGTAGACCTGCTAACCCTAATACCATCATAACTCCCGTATACCGCCGCGAGATCTTATACGTACATCCTTTAAACCTGCATTTAACGCTATCTCAGCTAAGCTTCTCAGGGTATCCTCAGACGTAGGCTCTAGGTACCTATACCTCGGATCCAGTATATCGCCGAACGGGCTGAACTGCTGTAGGACGTATATACAATCGTAGCTCTTCAGCTCGTATGCTATCATCTCCACGTATTCAGGTTTATCTGTTAAACCTGGAACTATAGTCGTCCTAGCTTCGAACCTAACACCGTACGTATCGCATATATCCATAGATCTCCTAAGGTTCTGTACAGCTGTGTATCCTGGGGTAAATTCTCCTATCACTGCACCGTATACGTCTGGTTTGAGAGGTGCCTTAACGTCGACGGCTACATAGTCTAGGAGGCCTTTCCCGAATAGCCGATCTAGAAGATCCGGGTTAGATCCGTTCGTATTAACGAAGGTTTTAACGCCATAGCTCTTAGCAGCTTCGAATAGGGACTCTACGAATCTAGGTTGTAGTGTAGGTTCGCCGCCGCTTACACCTACAGCATCTATAAGTTTAAGATCCATCTCGATCCTTGCTACGATCTCCTCTACAGATACCTCGTATCCGGAGTCCAGCTCTACTATACTTCCATTCTGACAGTAGGGGCATCTGAAGTTGCATCCTGCTAGGAATAGCATGAACGTTATGTTTCCAGGCCAATCTATACCGCTTAGCTCGACTATCCAGCCTATCCTGCCCCTAACCTTTAGAGCCATATACTGGATGCACTATAGGTGGGATACACGAGGGGATCATATTAATAGTTTTACCCTGATGCTACTCTTACCCTGATATAGGTGGTCTATGTTGAGGATCGTAGGTGTTAAGGTCCATATATTGATGCCTCAGGAGTTCAGGGAGGAGGCTACTAGGATAAATGTACCGGCGGCTTTGATACGTATACAGACGGATGAGGGTATAGAGGGTGTTACTATGCTCGAGGAAGCATCGTATGCTGAGGAGCTTGTTATGAAGTTTAGGTCTGTGGGGAAGTGGTTGAGGAGTACAGAGGAGTTTATACCTTTGATAGGAGCCGACCCGTTCGATAGGGAGAGGGTAGAGAAATCCTTATGGGATCAATACTTCTTCCAGAGGTCTGCTCCTACGGTTCTATGCGCGTTGGATGAATGCCTCTGGGATATAGCTGGGAAAGCTTTGGATATGCCCATCTACAAGCTTATAGGGGTTTACAGGGAGAGGATACCTGCGTTCGCTAGCACCCAATCCTATGGTAGCGTAGAGTATTATGTTAGGGTGGCGGAGAGATGCGTCGAGGAGGGGTTTAAAGCTATAAAGATCCATCCGCCACGTTATTGGAGGAGGGATATCGAGGTATGTAGAGCTGTTAGGGAGACTGTAGGCGATGATATCGTATTGATGCTCGATCCGTTCCACGCCTATAGTAGGGGGGAAGCTCTAAGGGTGGGTAGGGAGATAGAGAAGCTAGGCTTCTACTGGTATGAGGATCCCCTACCTACTACAGATATCGAGGGGCTAGCGAAGCTCTGTAGTAAGCTGGATGTACAGGTTCTAACCGGTGAGGATATACACGATCTATACGGCTACGCGGAGCTTATAGCGAGGGGAGCTGCGGATAGCCTTAGATGCGTCGATGTTAACGTAGGAGGTATAACGGCTATGTTGAAGGTAGCTCATCTAGCAGAGATCTTCGGTATGAACTGTGAGCTGCATAGCTGGGGTCATCCGTGGCAGCAGGCTGCCCACCTGCATGTAATGCTAGCGATAAAGAATTGTAGCTTCTTCGAGATGCCCTTCCCGATGGGGATCTTCGATCAGGGGGCGAAGGATGTTATAAGGATCGATAGTGAGGGGTACGTTCACGCTCTTAGGAAGCCTGGTTTAGGATTAGATGTAGACTGGGATGATATAGAGGGTAGGACTATCAAGGTTATCTCATGGCCTGAACGGGCATCATACTAGAGGGGGATCAGGATTATCGGAGATTAAAGTTATAACTTTAAGCTGTATGAAAGCTATATCGGAAGCTATGAGCGAAAGCTATAGGTGCTTCATAGCAGTGGATCTAGAGGATGAGGGTATAATCGAGAGGGTGAAATCTTTCCAGGAAGCTTTAGCTAGAACAGGGAATCCTATGAAGATTGTCGAACCTGAGAATCTCCACTTCACCTTGAAGTTTCTAGGCGATGTCCCGGTAGCTAGGATAGAATCTATCGAGGAGGCTCTATCGAGCCTATCTTTCAAGCCGTTCGACTTGGAGGTGAAGGGTGTAGGGTATTTCCCAGGTGGGGGTAGGGTTAACGTCGTCTGGGTAGGCGTTGGTAGAGGCTTAGATGAGCTTAAGGATATATATGATGGGATCGAAGCTAGGCTTTCGAGCCTTGGGTTCGCTAGGGATCCTAGAGGCTTCGCCGCTCATCTAACGGTTTCCAGGGTTAAATCGGTTTACGATAGAGCTAAGCTCCTCAAGCTTATAGATGAGTGGAGGGATTATAGATTTGGAGAGTATCGTGTGGATAAGGTTAAGTTGAAGCGTAGCATACTAACGCCTAGAGGCCCCATATACAGCGATATACGTGTAGTCGAATCATCGAGGTAGAGTTATGCTTATCGATAAAATCCTAGCGGATGCGTTTAAGCTAGTGAAACCCGATAGGTTAGAGGAGGCTAGGATTGAATCGCTATCTAGCGTCGTATTAAGTAAGGTTAGAGGGTTGTTAGCCTTTGAGGGGGTGGATGCTGAAGCTGAGATTCTAGGATCTGTAGCTAAGGGTACATGGCTTAGGGGTGATTGCGATATAGATGTATTCATACTTTATCCTCCGCATATAGATAGAAGGCTGCTTACAGATCTAAGTATAAGGATCGGTGTTAAGGCTTTCGAGGATCTAGGGGGTAGATGGATTCTAAGGTATGCTGAACACCCGTATGTAGAGGGTTGGGTCGAAGGTGTTAGGGTGAACATAGTTCCTGCATGCAGATCTAAGCCTGGTAGCTGGGTTACAGCCGTCGATAGGACTCCATACCATACAGATTATGTTAGGAGGAGGATTCCATCCGAGGAGGGGAGGGATCAGGTTCGTTTATTGAAGAAGTTTATGAAGGGAATCGGTGTCTACGGGGCTGATGTTAGGGTTGGAGGGTTCAGCGGCTATCTATGCGAGCTACTCATAACAAAGTTCGGATCGTTCATAGAGACTGTGAAGTCTGCGGCTAGAGGTTGGAGGGGGCTGTTCATAGATCTGGAGGGATATTATGGAAGCGTAGAGGCTGCACGTAAGGTTTTCGGTGATCAACCTTTCATCGTAGTCGATCCGGTAGATCCATATAGAAATGTAGCCTCCCCTGTTTCGCTTACTAAGCTCAGCGAGTTTACAGCTGCATCTAGGCTATTCCTAGATAAGCCTAGCATAGATTTCTTCAACCCGCCCCCGGTAAGGTTCGATGCCGATCTTATACGTGAAGCTATAGAGCGTAGAGGTACATCGCTCCTAGCTTTATCTTTTGAGGAGCCGGATATACCTCCAGATACGCTTTGGGGTGAGATCTACCGTAGCTTAAAGGCTTTCGTGAATATCTTCGAGAGATGGGAGTTTAAGGTTATAAGATCAACGGCTTGGAGCGGCGATGAGCTTACAATTTTTGTAGTAGAACTTGAATCTAAGGTTATACCGGGTGTTAAGCTTCATAGAGGCCCGCCTGTAGATTCGCTTGAAGCATCCATATTCCTGGAGAAGTATCTAGCTGAGGGGGGTGGGGTGTTCGGTCCATGGATAGACGGCGATAGATGGTATGTAGCTAGGAGGAGAAGTTATACTGATGCGTACACCCTAGCTATGGATTTATTGAGGGGTGACCTATCAGCGTACGGATTCTCTAAGGATATAGCTTCATCCATATCTAAGGGGTTTAAGATCTATATGAATGGAGAATTATTAGGGTTGGTTGAACGGTGTAGAGGGTTCTCAGAGTATCTCTACGAGTTTCTCGATGGTAGGCCTAGGTGGCTTAGGCTTGGCTTATCAAAGGATACATGTGGATAGAGCTGGATCGATCGATAGCTTGAGATATATCGTAGGCTACCCCAACCCTAGCGTAGTGGATGTAGATTCTAGATTCGCTCAGCTTAGATACCTAGGCGTAGAGTATATAGTGTTTGAGGGGAGTAGTAGTATAGGTGGATTAAAGGTTTTAGGTAAGGGTTATCGTAGTGTAGTCATCCTAGTGGAGGCTGGGGGTAGATTAGCAGCTGCTAAGATTAGGAGAGCTGATTCTACTAGGGATAGCCTCACATATGAGGCGAGAATGCTAAAGTTAGCGAATACTATATCTGTAGGTCCTATACTCTACGGATTTACTGAGGATATTATACTTATGGAGTATATACATGGGTCGAATATACTGGAGTGGATTTCACAGGAGGACGATGTATCTAGGATTCATGGTATGATTAGGAGCCTACTAGAGCAAGCTTATAGGCTTGATAGGATAGGTTTAGATCATGGCGAGCTTAGTAGAGCTGAGAGGCACATATTGATTAGATCTAACGATGAGCCTGTCGTAATAGATTTCGAATCTGCTAGCGTGAATAGGAAGCCGAGAAATCTCACATCTATAGTCCAGTATGTAGCCTTCAGAATACCGCATATAACTGGTCGGAGGATAATAGAAGTCGATAGAGGTACACTTATAGATGATCTGGGAAGGTATAAACATTCTATCGGTGATGAATCTTTCTATAGGATACTCGAAGATCTAAACCTCACTAGGTAAAAGATTATCTAGGCTAACAATCGATATACTCACGTTAGCTATGCCTGTAGTACATGTCTATATGTGGGCTGGTAGATCGAGTGAAGTAAAGGAGAAGATCATAGAGGGGATAACAAAAGTTTTCATAGAGATAGGTGTACCATCAGAGGCTGTCACCGTTATAATTCACGATATATCTAGGGAGGATTGGGGTATAGGTGGTAAGCCATCATCGAAGCTTAAGATAGGCTAAACGATCTCATCGATGGATACGTTGAGATCTCTATCGACAGTTAGGAGATGGTTATTCTCTAGCGGAAGCCATCTACTATCGATGTCTCCTAATACTTCAGAGCATACTACTATGTAGCTTCCACTCCTAAGATAGTATAGTGTATAGTAGTCTTTATCGATTTTACAATCTCTATAAGCGTATAGTATCTCTCCATTCGATAGTATGAAGTTTAGAGCTGTATAGTCTTTGATGACATTGTGTATACGCTTTAAAGCTCTATGTATATCATAGTCGTCTAAGATGAGTTGAATGATATATTTGAATAGCCTTTCGCTATCAGAAGAACCGTTTAAGGGGAGCTTAACATCGAGCTTATCTACATCCCTTATAGTACCGTTGTGGCAGAAGACCCATCTACCATAGACGAATGGCTGAGTATTAGCTATAGATATGGGTATACCCTTCGACGCCCTTCTTATATGAGCGATTACAAGTCTAGATCCTATTTCTAAAACTTCGCGTGAAATAGATAGGTATAGATCCATCCCATCTAGTATGGATCTATCATATAGACCTAAAACTCTAGGATAGACGCCGTCGAAGCATACAAGCCCCCAACCATCAACATGACCTTTATAAGCAAGAAGAGCAAACTTACGGAAAACATCAGAGGGGAATCCTGAACCTATTAAACCCAATAAACGACACATAGCCTCCACCTAAGCCGAGAGAAACAATGTTCAAACACTTATATAAAGGGAGATAAGATAGCAGAAATAAACTTGGAGGTAGAGGGGAGGAAGGGGCCGTCGTCTAGCTTGGAAGGATACCAGCCTGGGGCGCTGGCGGTCCTGGGTTCAAATCCCAGCGGCCCCACCTCAGATCATGGTTGCTGCTTGCTTCTTGCTTGAAATGTAGGGAGACATGGATCGAAACCTATGGATATTGAAGGGGGAGTGGTATAGATTCAACCCTATATGGTTTCAGATAGATTCTCCTGTAGATCTATTCAGCCTCCTATCTAAAGGGAATCGATTTTGAATTGCCAGATACGAGAGGTTAATCTTCGTAGATAGAGGTAGCTTTAATAGCGTAGGGGTTTAGCTTGGTTTATAGGGGATGGTTATGGTTGTAGACGGCGGAGTTAGGGAGGAGGTTGTATGGTGGCTTAAGGTTGCTGAGAGGAATCTCGGTAGAGCTGAGACTTCATTCGAGAGGGGGGATTTCGAAGCTGCTGCTTTCTGGTCTCAGCAGGTGGTTGAATTCTCTCTTAAAGCTCTCATAATTTTCAAAGGCGATCTTCCACCTAGAACGCATAACTTGGTAGAACTCTATAGGCTTGTAAGTGATCTACTTAGCTGTATCGAGGAGGAGCTTCTAAGCGAGCTTACCCCATACTACTCTATATCTAGGTATCCAGATATATTCCCAGGGGTTCCGGTAGTTCATAGGAATACAGCTATGAGGTTTCTAGAATTTTCTAAAACACTGTTTACTAGGGTATGCGGAGCGATCGGGTATGGAGCGTGACGATGTCTTAAAGATAGTTAGGGGGTATCTAGAGGATCTAGGTAGACGTATAGATGTTGCTGAGGCTTACATCTTCGGTTCGACTGCCAGGGGTGATAGGCTTAGATCTAGTGATGTAGATATACTGGTGGTATCCCCATCGGTGGAGGATATGAGGCCGGATGATAGGATCAAGCTAGCCTATAGTGTATGGAAACATACGTTATCAGCCGATATATTCATCCTAACGCCAGCTGAATTCCACTATCTAAAGGATAGAAGCGTAGTGCTTAGAGATGCATCTAAATACTGGATTAAAATCGTATGAGCTACACCGATTAGGTAGGGATGGAGGCTAGTGGATATGGAGGGGATGATCGTATCCGTCTATGGGGGTGGGGCAGCTCTATATGGTTGCAAGAGTGTAAGGATCCTGGTATCTAGATATCTTATACATCCTAGGGGGTTGTATTACCTATCCTATCTCGATCTTAGATTTGACCATCCTTAGAAGTTTAACTTTTATATGTAGAGGGGTATATAGGGTGGGTTCCTCTATCTCCATCTCTCCGCATCATTTTTAGGAGGTGGATCAAGGTTAATTAGGATTGAGTAGACCTGTTTTATCCCGGCTACCGCTATACCAGGGGGCTGGTTGATGGGTGGGTTAAGCTTTAACGAAGCTAAGAGGATGGTTAGGGAGCTTGTCGAGGTTAAGGGATTTCCTAACGATGAGTCTGCTTTAACCCAGAAGCTTCTATGGGCTTTCGTAGAGCTTGGGGAAGCTGCTGATGCGTATAAGAAGGGTATGGATTGGCTTACCGTTAGCGAAGAGCTTATCGATGCTATATTCTACATACTAGATTTCATAGGGTTAGTCGAGAAGACTCAAGGTATCGATATAGATGTAGATCGCCTATTCGTAGAGAAGTGGAGGAGGAATATGGAGCGCCCTCGACGCTACGGTCAGGTTAGGGGTTGATGCTGTCTAGCCTATACCCCTATATCCTTCAAACCTAGGGCTGCGAGTATACTGCACCCTGAGCATACATCTGATATCGATGGATCCCCGCATACCCTACACTTCTTAAGCTCTACCCGCGGTAGATTCCCTTCTATTGTCGATCTTATATTATCCCATATCCTGACTATAGTGAACTTTATACCTGGATGCTTATCCTCCAAGACGTTCAGGAACATCCTAACATCGCTTCTAAGCGATACACCTCTATAGGGGCATGGCTCTGATTGAAACCCTATACCCTCGAGGTATGCGTATAACGCTATCTCCCTCTCAGGTATCTCTCTCAGAGGCTTTATCCTCTGTATGAACCCCTCTCTATAATCTGTTACAGGCTTCGTACGTATAAGCCTGAAGAGGTCTCCGTGGAGTATGTTTACGATGAACGTCTGCGCTTCATCATCTAGGTTGTGAGCTGTAGCTAGCTTATCTGCATCCATCCTTACGGCTGTATAGTTTAGAGCTTTACGTCTGAGAACCCCGCATATACTGCACGGGGTGAGCTTTAGATCTTTCTTCTTAGCTTCCTCCACCATATCGTCTAGGGTTGACCCATATAATTCTTTGAACGATACTACGATATGCTCTACCCCTAGCCTGAAAGCTTCCCTAGATGCTAGCTCTATAGATTCCCCCCTGTATCCTTCTATCCCTTCGTCGATGGTTATAGCGTATAGCTTAGCTTTAGGGAAGCTACGCTCTATCTTCGCTAGTATCCTTAGAAGCGTTAAGCTATCCTTCCCACCTGAGACTCCTACGGCTATCCTATCATCTACCTTTAGCATCCTATACCTCCGGATGGTAGCTCTAACCTTATCCTCTATAGACGATACGAAGTGTTTAGCGCAGTATGCCTCCCCAGAGTATACCCTGAGGTATACTGCATTCCTATCGCATCTGATACACTTCAAGGTTTCACCGTCATCAAGTATCCTATCCTAGTAACCGTTAAACCTATATTGGATGCGAGTAGTAGGAGCATACATACGCTCATAGAGATCCTAAGAATCTTCTTAACACTCCCACTTGCATGTAGGAAGCTGAGGAGGTATCCTTCACCATCTAGAGGGTATAGTGGTAGCATGTTGAATAAAGCTAAGCTTATGTTTACGACGTATACCCCTGTTAGGAGTATACTCGTATAGAAGTTTAACGGGACTATATCTAGCGATAGAAGCCTCCTATAGGGTTGGGCGTAGAGTCTTACGCCTATACCATAGCTTAGATTCCTAGAAACCTTCACTATATACGATCCGGTATTCGTATCCACGGTTACATACATATCGATCCTACCTCTAAGATATTCTAGAAGCTCCTGTATGCTAGTTATCTTCACGCCATCTACAGAGTATATCACGGTCCATCGATCTACGCTTAAGCCGCTTAAAGGACTATTAGGCTCTACTTCAGCTACTACGAGCCCTTCAGGAGCTGTGAATAACGTAGAGTATATGAGTATGGAGGCAGCTCCTAATAGAAGGTTAGCTAGCGATCCAGCTCCGAGGATCCGCCTTCGAACCCTTCTATCAGCTCTACTATAGGATTCCTCATCAGGTTCGACGAAAGCTCCTAGGAGTAGTAGAGCTAGGAATATACCCGCGCTCCTTACAGGTATATCCTCCAACTTCATGATAACCCCATGAGCTGTTTCATGTACCACCATAGCTACAGCTACAGGTATGAGGAGGTATAGGAATAGCTCTATATCCACCGTTACCCCCGGTAGGAATGGCAGTATAGGGCTCGGCTCCCCCTCGGGTATTAGGAAGTTTACTAGATTCCATAACAGGAATATCATAGCCGATAGGGAGAGAGGTATACCTATGTACTCTCCTATCCTACCGTAGACTATCCAGAACTTCTTCGAAGCAGCGATCAGTCTATCCAGTAGCTTCAAGGTTCTCTCGGTTTTCAGCATTATATAGATTGGACCTACCTCCAACCCATACCTGGATAGATCTACCCTCCTGGATACGATGTAGATCAGCGAGAGGATGAAGGCTGATACGATAAGTATTAAAGGCCCGTACATAGCTCTCACCAGCTGAACCCTGAGGATCTAACCTTCCTACGGATAGCCGGATCCTTCGCCGCTATCTCTCTTAAAGCTTGCTCAAAGCTTTCATCGATAGGTACATCCTCCGATATATACACCCCTGTCCTCCCTATCCTATCCCTCCTAGTCAGTATATCGATCCTCTCACGGATTATATCCTCGCTCACACCGAGCTTCCTAGCGACCTCAGCTTCAAGCCCTATGATAGAATACTCTATATGACCATAGCTTGTAGGCTCTATCAACGTAAGCCTCTTAGATACTCCCGGTACCCTCCGATCCTCCACTACCCCGTTCAAACCTATTATTCCGCCGAACCTATAGAAATCCCACTCTAAACTTGTAAACTTAACTAGAGGGAACGTTACACAGATCCTCCCCTCGATATCTAGGTATACATGAGCTTTGATAGCTCTTCTAGGTGTAGCTTGAACGATCTTCTTAGCTTCTATCCTGTAGCCTCCGCTGGTTAGAGCAAGCTCGACTCTATGGGATCCTACGGTCGTAGGTATAATCACATCTATATCGCTATACTCGTCTACATCGCCTCTAGCTATACTGCCATGGATATACCCATCTACACCATGCCTAGCCAACGCTTCGAGTATACCTCTGGCTTCAGACCTCAGGTTCGATAGGAGGAGCCATCTATGCTCATCGTATACGACCTCCACCACGTCCTGAGTCCTGACTGGCTTCTCAGCCGACCCCCTCCTAATCCTCATCTAGGTTAACCTCTCGCTATAGGTATAAACCAATTATTAGAGAGAACGCTCAGTTTAATAATAAGCTATCGATACCCTTCATAGTCTAGGTTAGTGTCGTAGAGGTGTATCTATGGATCTATACGATAAAGTTATGGATCTAGCTAGACGTAGAGGGTTCATATGGCAATCCTACGAAATATACGGTGGGGTTAGGGGGTTCATAGATCTCGGACCTCTAGGCGTCATGCTTAAGAGGAGGATAGAGGAGAAGTGGAGGAGGTTCTTCGCCGATCGTCTAGGGCTTTTAGAGATAGAATCGCCTGTGATATCTCCTAGGATAGTATTCGAAGCTTCAGGTCATCTAGAGCATTTCAAGGATCCTATGACTGTATGCACAGGTTGCGGTAGAGCGTATAGGCTGGATCACCTTATAAAAGATTCTACAGGTATACCGGATAGTAGGCTTGAAGGGTTAAGCTTAGAGGATCTCGATAGGCTCGTAGATAGCTACGATATTAGATGCCCTCAATGCGGCTCTAAGCTCGGTGAACCCGAGTATTTCCTTACGATGTTTGAGACTAGGATAGGCCCGTTATCAGGTGATATCGGCTATGCGAGGCCTGAGACGGCTCAAGGTATGTTTGTAGCGTTTAAAAGGCTGCTAGAGTATGCTAGAGGTAGTCTACCGTTCGGTGTAGCTCAGATAGGTAGGGTTATGAGGAACGAGATATCTCCTAGGCAGGGGCCTATAAGGCTTAGAGAGTTTACGATAGCTGAGTTCGAATTCTTCTTCGATCCAGATGATAGATCCTGCCCTTTTATAAGCGAGGTTGAGGGTGAAGAGCTTAGGATACTTACAGCGGAGAGGAGGATGAAGGGTTTAGATGAGCCTATAATCGTAACGGTAGGTGAAGCTGTCGGTAGAGGCTTGATAAAGCTTGAGTGGCTAGCATACTTTATGGCTCTCGCTAAAAGGTTTCTCGAAGAACTAGGAGTCCCAGATGATAAGCAGAGGTTTATAGAGAAGCTCGATTCGGAGAGGGCACACTACTCTATACAAGGCTTTGACCAGGAGGTATACCTCTCTAGATGGGGGTGGATCGAGGTATCTGGACATAACTACAGGACGGATTATGATCTGAGTAGGCATCAGAAGTTCAGCGGCGTGGAGCTTACGGTGTTCAAGCCGTATCCATACCCGGTTAAAGCTAAGAGGCTTGTAGTTAAACCTGATTATAGATCGATAGGATCGAGGTATAGGGAGAAGGCTAGGACGATACTGGATGCTTTAGGTAGGATGGACCCGTACGAGGTGAGGAGGATCGTATCGGAGAAGGGCTTGTTAGAGCTTGAGGGATGCAGGATAGAAGCTAGCGAGCTAAGCTTCGTAGAGGAGGAGTACGAGGAGAGTGGACGTAAATTTATAGCGCATGTCGTCGAACCTAGCTTCGGCGTAGAGAGGCTTCTCTATATAGCCTTAGAATACGCTTATAGAGAGGTGGATGATCGAGTAGTTTTGAAGCTACCTAGAGATTTAGCTCCGATACAAGTAGCTATTTACCCCTTACTCTCTAGGGATGGGCTTCCGGAGAAAGCATATAAGATCTATAGAGCTATCAAGGATGCAGGGTTTAAGGTAGAGTACGATGAATCTGGATCTATAGGTAGAAGGTATGCTAGAGCTGACGAGATCGGTATACCTATAGTTGTAACCATAGATTATAAGAGCCTAGAGGATGATACGGTAACGCTTAGGGATAGGGATACGTGGCGTCAGGTAAGGGTGAAGGTATGCGAGCTGGAGGATAAACTTAGAGGATATCTCGAAGGTAGAGCTAGCTTCGATGAGCTAGGCGTCCCTGTGTAGGATTGCTCTATAAGGCTATTCACTGGTAGGTATTCTTTTCTCCATTATCAGGATCCATCCTATCCATAGGATTATAAGCCAGAATAGAACTACGATAAGATACACGGGCACGGCTAGAGCCCACCAGCTTAGAGGCTTACCTAGTAAGCTCCAGCTTTCAGGTATGAAGAATAGGAATACTGTTTGAAGTATTATGAAGAATATGCTGAAAGTGAATAGCAGTATGCCTATAAGCTTCGGCTTCAAGCTGGATATCATTATCAGCTGGCTATACATATCCTGATACCTACCTTCTCTCAGCTCGATCTATACGATACTAGCCTATATGTATAGCTATAACTCTAACCTGATCGACGGTATCTTCGCAGCTATCGGCGGTATTCTCTAGAGCATCTAGGAATTGCGAGAGGAAGATTATATGCGCAACCGGTAGATTATTAGAGCTATCCGCTATGAGCCTACGGCATCTACCGTAAGCTTCATCTACCTCCTCTTCTGCTTCCTCGACCCTGTCTGCATACTTCAACGCCTCCTCCTTATCCTCTAACAGGGTTTCGACGCATCTACGTGTAGCTTGACCACACTTAACTAGTAGCTCCACCATATCCGATACGCATGACCTAAGCTCTACGGGCAGCCCCCCCAGTTTAGGTAGGATAGCTAGTATCCTACCAGCACCTCTAGCATAATCGGCTATCATATCCACCCTTTTCACTAGATGGCCTAGATCGTCTTTATCTTCAGCCGTCAACTCGCTCCTAGAAAGCTCGTAGATAATACTCCTCCTATACCTATCAGCCTCCTTCTCCCTCTCGTTCAACAATTCGAGTATACCGCTAGGGTCTTCATCTTTTAGAGATCTACGCGTTGCTTCGGATATATCCTCTACGCACCTAGTAGCTAGCTCTAGATGCCTCACTACGCTAGATATAAGCCTACTCTTCCTCCTTCCATAGAGCCATCCTATAAGCCCTGAAGCCAAGCTTGAACCCACCTAGATACTATCAAGTTATCCTCGGTAGGATATTTAAGAGTTCGTAGAGTATGTATCAAATAGAGAAATAGGCGAAGCTTCGTATAGAGGCTATAGCGTATATCTCCACCTTAAAAATTTCGAGTCCACTTAAATAGTACCTGTTAACTTGAAAGGGTTAGAAAGCTATGAAACAACGTGGATATGGTAGGAGGGGTTATCTCGCATTCATACTAGGCGTCATCGTAGGCTTCCTCCTCTTCCTCCTAATCTCCGCTGTATACTCACTACACCCTATCCTATCGATTCTTAAACCAATTCCAGCTGATACGTCGGAGATAACGTTCCTCTATACTAGCGAGAAGCAGGGTTGGATAGAAAGTGTAACGCCTGTATTCGAGAGATGGGTTAGAGAAACCTTCGGGTTAAACGTTAAGGTTAAGCTTATCGTAGCCGGATCGCATGAAACCGTGAATCTGATACTGCATGGAAGCGTTAAGCCTACCGTCTGGAGTCCAGCCTCATCTATATGGATACCATATATCAACTCTAAATGGAGGACCCTAGGATACGACTACGATCTAGCTTTAAACTCTACACCTCTAGCCTACTCTCCGACTGTTATAGCTGTATGGAGGTCGTTCGCAGAACGCTACAATATAACGAGTCTAAACGATCTATACCGTATAGTCAAGGAGGGTGTAGAGTTTAGGTATGGGCATCCAGATCCTACATTGAGTAATGGCGGTATAGCAGCTCTACTTATGGAGGTCGCTGCGGCGGCTGGTAAACCTATAGCAATGTTAACCATAGAAGATCTTACTAATCCATCCGTACAGGGGAGGGTCTCATCGCTAGAGAGGCTTGCGGTTAAGTATGGTAAGAGTACAGGCTTCTTCGGTCGATGGGCTGCAGAGAGCGGCCCCCAGGCGATACAGGTGTTCATCGTATATGAGAACGTCGTAGTGGATAACTCGCTTGCAGCGAAACGTAAATGGGGTGACCAGCTTATAGCGGTATATCCGAGAGATGGCGTCTTCCTATGCGATCACCCATACACGATACTTAACGCTCCATGGGTAAGCGAGGAGGATAGACGCCTAGCCGAGCTATATCTAGCCTTCCTCTTAAGCGAACATTCCCAGGTAGAAGCTATGAAGAACGGCTTCAGACCGGGTATCGAGGGGATCCAGATCGATACAGATGTATTCAATCCTGATAACGGTGTTAAATCTGTTATAGATGCTCCCATCTATACAACGATACCCTCCAGCGGGTTTCTCGAAGGCCTACTTGCGTTGTGGAGCAAAGTTAGAGCTGGAGGGTAAACGGTGATGGCTCGCCTATACCGTATAGGGGGTATGGCTCTAAAGATAACGGTCCTCGTAGCTACGATAGTATTCATACTACTACCATCTATTTTCGTGGTTTCCTTCATACCTGCAAACTGGGGTGAGATACGCTATGAGATATTCGATAATCCTATAGTAGGAGATACCGGTTGGAGGCTTATACAATCCGTCTTACTGTTCTCGTTTAAACTTTCGCTTCTAACGGTTCTGACAGATATAGTTTTAGGTATACCTTTAGCCTACATGCTAGCTTACAGCAGGTTTCTAGGTAAATCTATACTAGATATGTTAATCTCCCTTCCGCTCGTAATACCT
>JAWCGL010000006.1:0-16496 GCA_038857155.1 Bathyarchaeia archaeon | reverse complement strand
CTTCAGATCATAGCTGGATCGACCCGTATCATCTAGATGATAAGTTTAGACCAGCTACGAACATCGAATCTAAACAAACCATCTAGGTATCCATCAGTTAAATGGAATATTAGGTTAAAAGAAATAGATAAACCTAATAATCGATATCGGAGAAGGGTAGATGAGATAAAAGCTAAGATACTCCTTAAGAGTAAATAAATAATCATCACCCTTCTTCTGCTTAAAGACTAGTTTAACTATGTTACATTATAAAAAGCCATAAGAATAACGAAACTTGATAGCCGTCAGAATTTTTAAAGGAGTTTAATGTGACACTTAATCGCTTGAAGTAAACTCGAAAGAAGCCTGCTTAAAGGTGCTCTACGAGATTGCAAACCAAAACGGTCTCAGCCTGAACCTTAGGGTTTAATCTTCGAAAGGAAAGCCGAAAACAAGCCGTTTTACTGGAGCCGGGGAGGGGATTCGAACCCCTGTGATGCGGGTCTGCAGCCCGCCGCCTACGCCTCTCAGCCACCCCGGCCTCTAACAACTATCTCTTAGACCCTCATAATAAGGTTTAACTCACCGTTCGACTCGATTATAGGCTCCTCGAAGGCTGTAGATTACCGTAATCTATGTAAGGTTCACCGTATCTTTATAGCGAAGGGTTTATATCGCTTACTCTTTTCGTCATCAAGATGATCTCTATGAGGATGCTTTTCGGAGCTATGAACGATCCGTCTAGAGGTATCGTAGAGGAGGTTAGATCTATAGCTTCACTCGGCTTCGACTATATAGATCTCACGGTGGAGGGTCCTCGATCTCTAGTTAAGGATATAATGGATAGGTTGACGGCTATAAGAGATGAGATTTCATGCTACGATCTCAAGATAGTAGGTCATACGGCTTGGTTTCTAGAGCTGGCCCATCCATATGAACGTGTACGTAGGGTTTTTGTAGAGGAAGCTGTGGAGGCGGTAGATACGCTTGCAAAGTTAGGTGTAGAGAAGGTTACGTTCCACCCGTTCCTCTTAGCTTCAAGCTTATACCGTAAGCAGCCGTATAGATCTAAGCTACTAGAAGCTCTCATAGAATCTCTTATAGAGGTGAATCGTAGAGCTTTAGATAATGGTATACGGGTTATGGTTGAGAATATGGATGGAGGTCGGATGTGGCGTATAGAGGAATACGTTAGGATGGTGGATGAAGCGGATGTAGGGTTCCATCTCGATATAGCTCATGCTAACCTAGATGTAGAATCCCTCAACCTAACAGCCTTCCTAGATAGGTTTAGACCTGGGGATAAGCTTCTACATATCCATATATCCGATAATATCGGCGGACCGGCTTCTAAGGGCTGGGATCTACATCTACCTATAGGGGTTGGATCTATAGATTGGGATGAAACGTTCAAGATCCTGAGAAGCTACGGGTATAGCGGAACGGTAACGTTAGAGGTCTTCTCTAAGGATAGAGATTATCTGAAGGTAAGCTTAGATAAGGTTAGAAGCTTAGCGTCGATGATAGGCTGGATAGTTTGATTAGCATCCTTAGAGCTCTCGATGATAAGCTGGAAGCTCTACCCGCAGGTCTACACAGCTTAGCGGATATAGCTTCAACTATATCCCTCCAATCCTTGCCGTCGCATTCGACTATCGTATACGCATCCCCTATCGTATACGGTATATGGCTATCGCTTCCACCAAGCTTAGATGTCTCCAATACCTCCGCTAACCTATAATTCCTAGCATAAGCTATCCTATACGGTCTTAAAGATGCGTTCAGAACCTCTACGCAATCCACCCCGGATAGCTTATTATAAGCGAAATCGTTCATCCTCATAGGGTTTGGATGGGCTAAGACAACTATCCCCCCCAGTCTATGTATATAGTCGATGAAGCTCTGAGCATAAACCCTACCAGAGATCTCTATACTCGTAACACCTAATCCTATCATATGCCCAACCTCAGTTTTTACTTCTAACCCAGGTACTGCCACTATCTTCCTACCGATCTCCTCGATCAAACTAGAGGTAGGTGCAACATTATGATCGGTGATAGCTACTCCCTCTAGATTCTTAATCCTAGCATAAGCTACTAAGCTAGGTATATCTATCGATGAATCCTCAGACCTAACGGTATGCACATGCAGATCTAGTTTAACCCTCAGTAATTCTCACCTTAAGCTTAGCTTCCTCCCTCTCTATATCTCCCCTCGATACCCTCTCGAAGAATATCTTAGGCTTCCCTATCCTAACACCTGGTTTAAGCTCACCGTATAGTTCATCCCACCTAGCCTGCTCGCTTAACCCTAGTATCCTCCTAAGCTCGATCGCAGTGTACGGTAGATACATGGATAGTAGGATGCTGAGCTTATAGATTATCTGTAACGCTACATACAATGTTCTAGCAGCTTCACCTATAGCCTCCTTCCAAGGCTCCCTTTCGTTGAGTAATCTATTCCCGAGAGCGGAGAGTGAGAGTATAATCGAAAGCCCCTCCTTAAACCTGAAGTTCTCCAAACTCCTCTCCATCCTCGCGATCAACCTGTCAACCTCCTCCAGATACGTTTCATCCTCGTCTGCTAGCATCCCAGGATCCGGGATCTCCCCGTTGAACAACTTATACGTTAACGTCAGCGTCCTATAGAGGAAGTTAGCTAGATTCCCTATCAACTCATCGTTAACCTTAGACATGAAATCACTCCACTTAAAATCGCTATCCCTGAATTCAGGAGCTATCCTCGCCGCATAGAACCTTATCATATCTGGGTGGAATGCTTCGAGCATCTCATGAAGCCATACAACCCATCCACGGCTGGTAGATAGCTTACGCCCCTCTAACGTTATGAACTCGTTAACGATGACATTCTCCGGTAGAATATATCCACCGTGAGCTATAAGTAGTGCTGGAAATAGTATCGTATGAAAGAATAGGTTATCCTTACCTATGAAGCAGTAGAGCTCTGTGCTATCATCCAGCCAGAAGGATTTCCACGCACTCGAATCATTCCTCACTACAGCCCAATCCTTAGTAGCCGATATATATCCTAGAAGGTTTTCAGCCCAGTTATATATCACCTGTCCCTCAACACCTGGAAACGGTGCTGGTGGCCCCCAATCGTAATCCCTAGTTATATCCTTATCCTTCAACCCCTCCCTCCTAAGCCAATCTATAGTCTTGTTATATGTCGCCCTCCTCCAATTCTTCTTCGGCTCTACATACCTCAACACATCATCTGTTAGAGCTGAAAGCTTTAGAAACCAGTGTACAGTCCTCTGCTCTACTGGTTTAGCTCCGCATACGCTGCATCTCGGGTTTACCAGCTCCCACGCCTCATACCATCTACCGCAAACCTCGCATACATCCCCATACTGATCCTCAGCTCCGCAGTATGGGCATATACCTTTAACGAATCTATCCGGTAGAGGCCTCCTACAGTTAGGACAGTAAAGCTGCGTAATCTCTCTGGGATATACATATCCCTTAAGATATAGGTTCCTATAAAACTCTCTAACAGTTTCATAGTGTATAGGCTTAGAAGTTCTAGAGTATATATCGAAGCTTATAGCAAGCTTCTCGAAGACATCCCTCTGTACTTCGTAGTACTTATCGCATAGCTCCTTAGGGGTTAACCCCTGCCTTAAAGCTTCTAAGATCACAGAAGCTGCATTCTCATCCGTCCCGCAGACGAAGAGTACGTTATCCCCTTTAAGCCTCCTAAACCTAGCGTATATATCGGCTGGAAGGTATGCTCCCGCTAGATGGCCGAAATGTCTCGGCGCATATACATACGGGAGAGCCGCTGTTATCAATACACGTCTATTCAGCTCGCTAGACACCCCCTACCCTATAGCACCCTCCTCTGCGTGTCTACAGGATATCATCAGGATTCAAGTAAATATTTCTCCCCTCTTCCATAAGATGCAGAGAAGGATATCGCCTAGGATAGCTGTAGCTTACCCCTCGGCTCTGCGGAGAGAAGAGTATGGCAAGCCTAGCAGTCTAATACTTCTTCAGAATCTCCATCCCACGTTTCAACGAGTATCTGATCGTAGATAGATCTATCTGCTCGCCTTTCGCCTTCTTAATCAAAGCCCATACACCCATAACTCCAAGTCCTACCGTATCGCTTAGAAACGGCTCAGGAAATAGTATTAAGAGCCACGCTAAGAGTAGTAGGTTATCTTCTAATCCTAGGTTTATACGTATTCCAGGTTCTGAATCGATGTATTTTAGCAGAGTTCGTGCTTCGATTAGAAGCCTCCTACGTTCCTCCGGTGGTAGTTTATCTAGGTTTAACGCTTCATAGAGGAGTCTATATGGGTCCATCCTGAGGTATAGCTCTACAGCTCTATGAAGCTTCTCCACATCTCTAATCCTTCTATCCAGTTTCAATATAGCTTTACCTAGTTCATCCATCCCTCTTCTAGGTTTAACGGCTCCTATCTGTTATTAAGGGTTTTACTCGTCTAGCATATCAAATCGATCTAAAGATCAAAACCTTACTATAGACTGCTTCTAGGTTAAAACCGCTTCACGCTCCATTCCGGATGTGAGCCTCTGAAAAGAACATTTATTAAAATCATACGGGGATATCTCTACATCGGCTATGAACGAATCTAGATTCAGCTACGAATCTATGCTCGAGGATGCTTACAGTAAGCTTCCGGCTAAACCGAAATCTACAGGTAGGTTCGAAGTACCTCGTCCTAAAGTTGAGGTAGCTGGTAAGAGGACTATAATCTTGAATTTTAAACAGATAGCGGAGGCTATGAATAGAAGTGAAAGAGAAATAGCTAACTATCTAGTTAGGGAGCTCGGTACAGCCCCCTCGTTCGAAGGTGATAACCTGATACTTCAAGGTAGATTCAACCAGCAGAGTATAGAGAGAGCTATCAACGTATACATAAGAGACTATGTGGTATGCCCTGTATGTAGGAGGCCAGATACACTTCTAGTTAAGGAGAAGAGGTTCCTATTCCTGGTATGTCAAGCATGCGGAGCTAGGTCATCCGTTAGGCCATACTAGTACTCTATACCCCTTCTAGCAGGTACACCTATATAGAATGGGTGCTTAACCTCGACCATCTCTGTGACGAGATCTGCTCTCTCTACAAGCTTCTTAGGAGCATTCCTCCCGGTTAACACTACTACAGTTTCATCAGGTACAGCATCTAGAAGGGATAGTACATCCTCTACTTCGAGTAGACCCACGGCTACCGCGAGGTTTACCTCGTCTAAGACTAGCACCCTAGGATTCCTCTTCAAAGCAGCCCAAGCAAACTCCAACCCCATCCTAGCTAGCTCGTAGTCAACCGATGTAGGTTTACTCAGATCGATAAACTCCTCCCTACCAAACTGGTATATCTCATATTCAGGTGAAAGCCTATCCTTAATCTTATACTCGCCTACATCCTTCCTACCTTTAAGAAACTGTAGTATGATGACCTTATACCCGTGACCCACCGCTCTTAACGCTAAACCAAACGCTGTTAAACTCTTCCCCTCCCCACTCCCAGTATACAGGTGGATATTCCCCCTACCCATAAATCGACACCATAAGATTTGTTAAATCTACAGTATCAGGATTAAAAGCTTCATTTAACCCTCAGATTATCCGATAACTAACCTAAAGGATACCTAATCTTTTTATTCTAATTCTGCATCCTACATACCGCTTTCATATAGCTACCTCTAACCTCCTGCTCGTATACCGCTTCGCTTGTTTTCGCCCTATAGGAAATCTTAAATCGTAGATTTTAAGATCGATATCGCATCCGATAAAACTAAGATTAACGGATGGTGCCGTCGAGTGGAGGAACGATCGGTAGAGGGTGTGAGGAAGCTGTCTCCGCGTAGCGTACTATTCATAGTTACCTTATCCCATACCATGCAGCATATATTCGTCGGCTCCTCCATACTATTCCCCCTCATAATCTCAGAGTTGAATATAGACTATACAGAGTTCGGTCTAGCTGTAGCGATAGCTGCTTCGATCGGAGGTTTATCCCAGATAGTATTCAGTATAGCTAGCCGTAGAATCGCGAGATACCTACTCCTCGGAGCTGGCAACCTACTCCTATCCGCCGGGATATTCATCACAGGTTTATCGCGTAAACTTCTAGATTTCATAGCTGCGAGACTACTTTCGAATATAGGTACAGCTCCTCAACATCCGATGGGAACAGCGATAGTAAGCGAAAAGTTCGATAGTAGATCTATAGGGAGAGCGCTAGGTTTCCACTACGGCGTAGCCTATGTAGGCAATATAATCGGGCCTATCCTCATGACGGCTTCAGCTATAGCGTTAGGTTGGAGAATGGCCCTCCTTATATTCTCCATACCAGCTTTCCTGGTAGGTTCCATTATCATATGGTATCTCGGTAAGGATCCTCTAATAGCTAGAGGCGGTACCGGCGTCTACGCTACGGAGGGCTTAAAATCTAGTCTAAGCAACATATTGAAGATAAGGGGTATCGTAGCCGTTGTAGCTTCTCAGATCGTAATCTCAGGAGGGGTCGATGTAGGGATACTAACAACCTATATCCCTATATTCCTAGCAGATTTTATGAAGATCGATGTATACGAGAGAAGCTTGGTATACGCTGTAGGTCTTCTCGGAGGATCTATAGGTCCGCTTATACTCGGTAGATACGGGGATAGAGTAGGTTACATAAAGACTGCGGTAACTTCAGCCGGAGCTGCTTCGATCCTAGCCTACTTTATGGCCTTCCATAGATCTAGCAGTATCCTTCTAATCCTACACATATTCCTGCTAATGTTTACAGGCTTCTCTCTACCGACGCTATTACAATCCTATCTCGTTAGATCCGTACATGGATACGATAGGGATCTAGTCGTAGGGCTATTCTTCACCGTGAACTTCATCTCCAACTCTATATGGACGGGGGTTATAGGATACCTCCTAGATACATACCTTTCCTTCGATCCAGCCTTCATACTTATGGGTTCTCTCGGCTTTACCGGAGCATTAATTCTACTAAATCTATCCAGATATACCGCGAATCTATAGTATGATCGTTAAGCGGTGAAGCTAGCTACCTTCTCATAGCATACACTCATACGTTTCGCACACCCATCGTAGAGTTTAAATATATGGTATTCAACCTTGAAATGCTAAGAAGACGGTTTGAACCTAGAGATAGTGGAGAAAACCGGAGATTCGATGGCATTAGTTATACATGGTCTACCGTTAGGCCTAGTTAACGCTATAAGAAGGGTGATTATAGCCGAGGTCCCATCGATGGCTATAGATGATGTACTGATCGTAGAGAATAGCTCGTTTATGTATGATGAGGTTCTAGCTCATAGACTTGGGCTTATACCGCTTATAACGGATCTAGATTCATTCGTTAAACCTGAGGATTGCGATTGCGGGGAGCCCCTCGGGTGCGGTCGATGTAGAGCTGTCCTAGTACTAGATGTCGGAGCTGAGGATTCCGTGAGGGTGGTATATTCTTCGGATCTAAAACCCGATCCATCCAATCCTACGGTTAGACCAGTAAGCCCGAATATACCTATAGTTAAGCTTGCCCCAGGTCAAAGGGTTAGGTTGGAAGCTTACGCTAGGCTAGGTACAGGCTTACAACATGCCAAATGGCAGCCTGTAACTGTATGCTACCATAGATATATCGCTTCGATTACCATCCATAGGGATAGATGCGACGGGTGCGGTCGATGCGTAGATGTCTGCTACCGAAAGGTTTTAGCTTTGAAGGATGGTGCAGCTAGCCCGGTTAACGCACTCGAATGCACATTATGCAACGATTGCGTAGCTTCATGTCCTAAAGCAGCTATAGAAGTTAAACCAGAGAAAGATGCATACTATATAAGGTTCGAAACTACAGGCGCCCTCCCCCCTCAGAGGGTATTCGAAGAAGCTCTTAAAATTCTCAAAGCTAAAGCCTCCGATTTCATATCTAAGCTTGGAGGTATGAGTGTATGAAGCTAGATGAATCGAACCCGATACTGATAGAGACTATTAAGATCCTTAGGAGTACGGCTAAATCTCGGAATAGACGTATATGGGATGCTTTAGCTGATGAGCTTGAGAAGCGTGGAGAAAGGAGGGTTGTCAACCTCTCCAAGCTAAACAGGTATATCGAAGAAGGTGATATCGCCGCGGTTCCGGGTAAAGTTCTAGGTGGTGGATCCATTAAGAAGGGGGTTACCGTAGCCGCTATAGCCTTCTCTGCGAAAGCTAGAAGTAAGATAGAAGCTGTAGGCGGTAGATGTATAAGTTTGAAGAAGCTAGTCGAGGAGAATCCCAGCGGGTCGTACGTTAAGATTATAGGGTGATGATTCATGTCTGGGTCTACAGATTATATCATAGTAGATGCATCCGGCCATATACTTGGTAGGCTTGCAAGCTTCATAGCTAAGAAGCTTCTCGAAGGCTACCGTATATCTGTTGTGAACGCTGAGAGAGCTGTAGTGTCTTGTACATCTGAGAAATCCGTCGTAGAGGAATGGAAAGTCTTCCTACAAATCGGCCGTTATAGAGCTGGGCCATTCCATCCAAGGAGGCCGGATAGGATCCTCTGTAGAGCCGTTAGAGGGATGCTTCCATATAGAACCGATAGAGGGCGTAGAGCTTATAGACGGTTGAAGGTCTACATAGGCTTCCCGGAAGAATTGAGGAGCTATAAGGTTTTAGAGATACCAGAGGCTAAAGCCGATAAACTTAGATGTAGGTATATCACACTTGCTGAGTTAGCGGAGAGTATCGGCTGGATAGGTGGGAAGGTGGATTGAGTAAGGTTAAAGCAGCTCGTAAAGGGTTGGTAACGGTCGGGTGGAGGAAGACTGCGGTTGCTAGAGCGTATATAAGGAGCGGGAAGGGTGTGATTAGGGTTAACAATAGGCCGATACAGTTATTGGAACCTGAGGAGGCGCGTATAATAGCTGAGGAGCCTATCCTGATCGCTAGCCTGGTAACCCCGGATCTAGCGAAATCTATCGATATAGATATAAACGTTAACGGTGGCGGTGTAATGGGGCAGGCTCAAGCTATCAGGATGGCTATCGCTAGAGCTCTAGTTAAATGGAGTAAGGATAAGAAGCTTGAATCTGTCTTTAGAGAGTATGATAGAATGATGTTGGTAGACGATCCACGTCAGACTGAACCGAAGAAGTTCGGTGGGCCAGGTCCTAGGAGGAGGAGGCAGAAGAGCTATAGGTAGGGTGATCCACATTGGGTATGGTTCCTATAAGGTGTTTTAGCTGTGGGAAGCTTTTAGCAGATAAATGGGATTCGTTTAAATCGAGGGTTGCAAACGGAGAGGATCCGGCTAAAGTCCTAGATGATCTAGGTATAAAGCGTTACTGTTGTAGAGCTATAATGCTATCTACGGTAGAGTTTATAGATGATGTTATAAGGTATGCGATATATAGGAGGCGGGAGTGATGACGGATTACACTGTGATAGAGGGGGTTCAAGCTCGTAAAGTATTCGATAGTAGAGGTAACCCTACGGTGGAGGTTGAGATATACACTAGGAGCGGCGGGGTAGGTAGAGTATCAGCACCTGCAGGTGCTAGTACCGGTAGATGGGAGGCTATAGCGTATCCATCTGGAGGTGTAGATGAAGCTCTAAAGATATTGAAGGATGAGGTAGCTCCTAAGCTTATAGGTATGGATTCAGAGGAGCAGGAAGAGGTAGATGCTATGCTTAAAGAGGTGGATGGTACTCAACGCTTCTCACGTATAGGTGGGAATACAGCCTACGCTATATCTATAGCGAACGCCCTGGCAGCGTCTTCATCATACGATCTACCTCTATTTGTATATCTCGGTGGGAGGAACTCTAGATATCTACCATACCCTGTAGGTAATATACTGGGTGGAGGTAAGCATGCCGGTATAGGATGCCCAGATATACAGGAATTCCTATCGATACCATTGGGTGCGGGAAGCTTCATAGAAGCTGCTCAAGCTAACATACTAGCCCATAGATATCTACGTAGAATCCTCGAGAGAGAGGGTGTTCCGTTCTTCGGAGGTAAGGGTGATGAGGGGGCTTGGGCTCCTGCTGTAAGCGATGAGAAAGCCTTCGAATACGTCGCAGAAGCTGTGGAGAAAGCTTCCGGTGAAGTCGGCTTCGAGGTAAGGTTCGGTGTGGATGTAGCTTCATCATCCTTCTGGAGGGAGGGTGTATACTCCTATAGGCATGGGGAGAAGAAGCTTACGACAGGTGAACAGATAGATTTCATAGTAGATAAGATTAGGAGTTATAGGCTGGTGTACGTCGAAGACCCGGTCCACGAGGAGGATTTCGAAGGATTCAGGGAGCTTACATCGAAGGTGAAGGGATGCCTCATAGTTGGGGATGATCTATTCGTAACGAATATAGAGAGGCTTAAGAAAGGTGTAGAATTAGGATCGGCGAATGCTATTATAATCAAGCCTAACCAGGTGGGTACACTATCCGATACTATAGCTACGGTCGAATACGCTCATGATAACCTCTATACGACTATATTCTCTCATAGATCTGGGGAGACAGAGTCGACGGTGCTTTCGCATCTAGCTGTAGGTTTAAGATGCCCATTCGTAAAGCTTGGGGTAGTCGGTGGAGAACGTATAGCTAAAGTGAACGAACTTATACGTATAGAAGAGTATCTTGGATCTGAAGCTAGGATGGCTCGAGTCAGGTTCAGGTGAGAAGCTATGAGCAGCGAAGTACCGAGTGGTGGAAGCGGCACTCTATCGCCGTTAGACGTCGCATTATCCTCAGGTATACATATAGGCTCTATGGTTAAGACCAGGCATATGGAGCCCTTCATCTATAAGGTTAGAAGCGATGGCGTCAATATAATCAATATGCTGAAGATAATGGAGAGGATACAGATCGCCGCGAAATTCCTAGCTAGGTATACACCTTCAGATGTTTATGTAGTATCATCGAGGGTTCATGCGCGTAAACCTATATTGAAGTTTTGCGAAGTAACGGGGTTTAAACCGATAGTCGGGCGTTTCCTACCTGGGACTTTCACGAATCCAAGCCTAGCTACATACGTAGAGCCAAAGGTAGTCCTAGTAGTCGATCCTAGGGCTGATGAGCAAGCTATAGTAGAAGCTTCGAAGGTGGGGGTACCGGTGGTTTCACTCGTAGATACAGATAACTCTCTCTCTAACGTAGATCTAGCTATACCGTGCAATAATAAGGGTAGGAAAGCGTTAGCTATGGTCTTCTGGCTGCTGGCACGCGAAATCTTGAGAGCCGGGGGTATGCTGTCGCCGAATGAGGATCTAAAAGTACCAGTGAAGGAGTTTGAAGAGGAGGTATAGCTCTGAAGATATCATAGGACTTCTAGTTAAGGTTAAAGGTGTAGTCCAAGGTGTAGGTTTCCGTCCGTTTGTATACCGTCTAGCTCATAGATACGATCTTAGAGGCTATGTCAGGAATCTTGGAGGTGGAGATGTAGAGATATACGTCGAAGGCGTTACGCCGTCTATCTATGGATTCGTAGATAGCCTCGCTAGGGAGAAACCGCCGATAGCCGTCATAGACTATATCGAAATATCGGAAGTAGAGCCTAGAGGGGAGGGGACGTTTAGGATAGAGAAAAGCGGGGAGGATAGAGTAGACGGGGGCTCTATAATACCTCCAGATATAGCTATATGCGATTCATGTTTAAGCGAGCTTAGAACGCCTTCAGATAGGCGCTACAGGTATTTCTTTATAACATGCACCGATTGCGGTCCAAGATTCACCGTTATAGAGAAGCTCCCATACGATCGCGGCAACACTTCTATGAGGATCTTCGAGATGTGTGATGAATGTCGTATCGAGTATACGAACCCGTTCGATAGAAGGTTCCACGCTCAAACTATAGCATGTCCTATATGCGGTCCTAAAGTGTATCTCACCGATAATCGTGGATCTAAGGTAGAATGCGTAGATCCTATATTAGAGGCTGGTAGGCTTATAGATGAAGGGTTCATAGTAGCTGTAAAGGGCTATGGAGGATTCCACATAGCTACGGCTACTACCGTCGATGAGCCTATAAGGAGGCTTAGGGAGAGGAAGGGTAGGAAGAGTAAGCCGTTCGCTATAATGGCTAGAGATATAGGAGCTGTGGAAAGCTTCGCTGAGGTAGCGGATATCGAGAGGAAGGCTCTAGAAAGCTACATCCGCCCCATAGTCCTCTTGAGGAAGAGTGAACATTACTATCTATCGGATCTAATAGCTCCCAACCTGCACCTTATAGGCGTGATGCTACCGTACACAGGGCTCCACATACTATTATTCGAAGGGACGAAGGAGCCTGCTCTGGTTATGACGAGCGGAAACTTATCTGGTCAACCTATAGTTATGGATGATAGAGAAGCTTTATCCAAGCTTAGTAGGCTAGCCGACTATATATTATTTCATGATAGACCGATAGTGCAGAGATGCGATGATTCTGTAGTTAAGATCGTAGACGGTGCACCAGCGATTCTTAGGAGATCTAGAGGATATACTCCTACGCCTGTTAAACTGAAGTATCGTACAGAATTCGATATACTCGCATTAGGATGCGAAGAGAACGTCGTAGCATGTATCGTTAAAAATCGTGAAGCTTATCTAACACAGCATATAGGGGATGCAGATAGCGTCGAATCTATAAGTTTTCTCAAGAACTCCATAGAACATTTCGAAGATCTACTATCGGTTAACCCTGGACTCGTAGTATGCGATCTCAATCCAAGATTCGCGACGACACGATTAGCCTCCGATCTAGCTAGAGAGGCGCATATACCTCTAATCCAGGTTCAACACCATGTAGCTCACGCGTACAGTTTACTAGCAGAGACAGGATTGGATGAAGCAGTCATAATAGCGGCTGACGGCTTCGGCTACGGTTTAGATGGAGCAGCTTGGGGTGGTGAAGCTATCTACGCATCTAAGGATGGATGGATGAGGCTAGGCCATCTAGAGGAGCATCCTATGATAGGAGGCGATCTAGCTACCCGCTATCCTGTAAGGATGGTTATAGGTATACTGAGAGATGATCCTAGGATGGAGAGATGGGTTAGAGCTAGGAGCTATATGCTACCATACGGGGAGAGGGAGTTGGATATAATATTAAGCCAGCTGGAGAAGGGTAGGTATATCCCTACGACGAGTTGCGGTAGAGTATTGGATGCTATATCGACGCTACTCGATGTATGCTTCGAGAGGACGTATGAGGGCGAACCTGCTATGAAGCTTGAATCGGCTGCTCAAGGAGGGGAGGATATCCTACGCTTAGACCCTGCATATACCAGTGGAAGCATCGCTACCAAGCCTCTGATAGAATCTATCTTCGATAACCTCGGTAGAGCTAGTAGAAGGGATCTAGCCTACTCAGCTCATATCTATATCGCTAGGAGCTTCGCATACTATGCCGTAGGTAAAGCGTTAGAGTTAGGTACGAAGCATATAGGGTTCACAGGTGGTGTAGCTTATAACGATATCATAATCAGAGAGTTCAGGAGGATAGTGGAAGGTGAAGGATTGAATTTCATACGGCATAGGTTGGCTCCGGCTGGGGATGGAGGTATATCGCTCGGCCAAGCATACTACGCGCTACTACGATCTACGGTAACAGATCCAACGATAATCCATGACGACCGATCTACGAGTCGGCATTTAAGTAGCGTTTAAGCAGCGGTGATATACGACGCCAATCCTCTAATATAATCCTCCTCATCTTCGGATTGTAGCAAGCCGATGCTGGATGATACATCGGGATGATGTATCTCGGATAGTTTACGCTAGTCTCTACGATAGCTCCATGCATACTATTCATAGGTAGCAGCCGAACCATGTACCTCTCTGAAAGATAGGCTGCTGCTACATTACCTAAAGCTAATATGATCTTAGGCTCTATTATCCTCAACTGCTCTTCTAGGTATGGCGTACAACGCTCCATATGCCTCCTATGTACGTAATTGCCCGGAGGATAGCATTTAACTACGTTCGTTATATAGATCCTACAACGTTCGATACCTATGGAATCTAGAGCTTCATCTAGAAATCTACCGGCTAAGCCTACAAACGGTCTCCCCTCAATATTCTCCCGACGGCCAGGTCCTAATCCAACCATAACGATAGCTGCATCGAGAGGCCCCTCACCGATCACAGGTTTAACTCTATTCACCCATAGATCACACCTCTTACATAGACTAACTTCTGCTACCAGTCTATCGTATGAGCCTCCCGATATCGTAGACGGCATCCTTCTAAGCTCCTCTACAGTATATCGTATGGTATTCTAAGCTTCCTCCTAAGATCTTCTGAATCTTTCTCGATCTGCGAAGAGAGAGCCTCCTCCAGGAGCTTCCTAAAGTTAGGATAGCCCCTCTCCTGCTCTCCAATCCACTCTTCAGAGAATACACCTGAAACTATCTCCTCCAAGCTTTCAGCCATAGGCTCATGAATCCTATCGATATACCTACCTATACGAGATAGCTGTCCATACTGACTGGTCTTAGAGTGGAGAATCAGCTGTCCTAGTAAGCCGAGCTTACACGTCTGACGGAAAACCTCTATAAGCTCCCCAGAAGCTAGAAGCTCTGTCAGTACAGCTTCGACGCTATAACCCTTAGATACTAGTATCTCATAGGCTTTCAGAAACGTCGAGATTATTATAGGCATAACAGCCTGCTCTGTAAACAGGTCGAGTTCAGTCTCCTCTTCGAAGCTTGATTCGATAACCCCCGCACGCGTAAACCCTAGAGCTTTAGCTAGAGCGAGGATCTTAGGCCATGCCACCCCTGTCACATCCTGTTTAACCGCTACGAAAGCAGGAGCTCCATACCCAGATTCATAGAGCTTCCTTACACCAACCCCGATCATCCTCGGAGCTAGTAACGCTACATCTATATCCCTACGCGGGGCTATCAAACCATACCTTATGGAGAAGCCGTGAGCGAAAACTATCATACCCTTACCCTTCATATATGGCTCCACCTGCGAATAATACACCGTTCTCTGTATCTCATCTGGTATGAGGATGCAAACGATATCTGATCGTTTAACAGCTTCGCTTATATCGTGTACGTGAAACCCATCGGCTACAGCCCTATCCCGATACGAATCTCTAACATTCCCTACTACGACATTTACACCGCTATCCCTTAGGTTCATAGCCCACGCCCTCCCCTGATTACCGTACCCTATTATCCCGACAGTCGAACCGTCTAGCATAGATAACGTCGCATCTTCATCGTAGAATATTCGAACCATACGATCACCGATATCTCGTCGGAATATACGTAGTATTTAAACCTACCGTGTAGATTCATGGATAAAGGCTTAATTACGCATATAGCCTCACAACCATATGATGATATACGTAACTAAAGCTGATGGTAGTAGGCAGCCTTTCGATCGAAGTAAAGTGTATAAGACTTGTTTGAAGATAGGCATCCCTAAAGAATATATCGAAGCTATATGTAGGAGGGTTGAGGAGAAGATCTACGATGGCGTAGCGACGAAGGATATACTTAGGATGATAAAAGAGGAGGCGAGCATATTCGACCCATCGTATTCATGGATAGTCGATCTAAGATCGGCGATATCTAAGCTTAGATCGAAGCCTGATTTCGAACGATACGCTCGCCTCATCCTAGAAGCTCTCGGATTCCAGGTTGCTCCAAACCAGCTTATAAGAGGTGAATGCGTAGAGTATGAGCTAGACGGGTTACTTATCAGAGATAACCAGGTATACGTTCTCGAGGCTAAACACCATGTGAACCCATATGAGAGGGTAGATCTAACCGTAGTACTCAAGGTTAGAGCTATAATCGAAGATCTACTATCCGGCTACGAGAAGGGTATAAACCAGGTTAAAGTATCTGGAGGATACATAGTTACCAACGCTAAGTTTACCGACCATGCATTGAAGTATGCTAGATGTAGAGGTATAAACCTCCTAGGATGGGGTACGGATGAAGATATAGAGAAGGTTATAGTCGAGAATAAGCTTCAACCCTTAACCATAGTAAGCGATCTAGACGATAGGGAGTTACAGATCCTAACCGATATAGGTATAGTAACGCTTAGACAGCTTACGATGTTCACCGCGGATAGGTTATCGACGATAACCGGTATAGGGGTTGATAGATGTCGAGAGATATTAGCGAAGGCATACGAAGCATCTAAGAAGTTTGAAGGCTAACATATCCTAGGCACAGGATCCCCTAGCGGTGGGGGTACGATCCTCCTACCCCCGATTAGAGTCTCCATAGCCACACCCTCGAATTCATCTGTAGCTTCACCTATTATAGCAGCATCCCTACCCTCCTCGGTCTCCCTTAAAGCTTCTAAAACCTCTTCAGCCATCTCAGCTACGACCGCCACCACAACCTTCCCCTCATTCCCTATCTCTAGCGGATCTATACCTAGCATCTCGCATGCAGCCCTCACACCCTCCCTTATAGGTATATCCTCCTCTTTAATCAGTATACCTACATGCGATTTCTCACTCCACTCATTGAGTAGGTTAGCTAAACCCCCCCTGGTAG
>JAWCGL010000005.1:0-17262 GCA_038857155.1 Bathyarchaeia archaeon | reverse complement strand
TAACCCTATCTCGGTAGCGACAGCTATAGTTCCAAGCTTAGGATCACCCTCGCTGAATATAACTACGATGAAATTCTCGAGTTTAAGATGGATTATCGTATATCTTCGGCCATGAACCTCTACGCACTCCTCTATACAACCCATCTTACCAAACCTCTAAATCGTCGTTATCTAGCAATTCGAAGCTTTATATACTTTGCATCGACGAGTCATAGCTGGCGTATGTCTTCTCAATCTCCGTCTAAACCCCCATATCTAGATCCAAATCTACCTGTAGAATTTAGGGTTAGAGATCTACTATCCAGGATGACGCTGGAGGAGAAGATTGCTCAGCTATCGTCGATAGAAGTTTCTAAGCTACTCGATGGGAGAAGATTCTCTGTAGATAAGGCTAGGGAGTTGATCAGATACGGCATCGGACAGATAACTAGGGTTTCAGGTAGCAGGATAGGGTTAACGCCTAGGGAAGCTGCTGAAGTAGCGAATGCCATACAGAAGTTCCTCAGAGAGGAGACTAAGCTCGGTATACCGGCTATAGTACACGAAGAATGCCTCGCAGGGTTTATGGCTGTCAACGCTACAAGCTTTCCGCAGGCTATAAACCTTGCTAGTACTTGGAATCCTCAACTCGTAGAGAGGGTAGCTGAAGCTATACGTATCCAGATGAGGGCTGTAGGAGCTCATCAAGGTTTAGCTCCTGTGCTGGATATAGCTAGGGATCCTAGATGGGGTAGAACAGAGGAAACCTACGGTGAGGATCCATATCTCGTCGCATGTATAGGGGTAGCCTATATACGTGGACTGCAGGGCTCTGATCTCAGATATGGAGTTGTAGCTACACCTAAGCACTTCGTAGCTCACGGGATACCTGAAGGGGGGAGGAACTGTGCCCCGGTGCATGTCTCTCCTAGAGAGTTGCGAGAGATCTTCATGTTCCCGTTCGAGGCTGCTATCGAAGAAGCTGGATCATTATCCCTCATGAATGCATACCACGATATAGATGGTATACCCTGCGCAGCTTCACGAGAGCTGCTTACAGATATACTTAGAGGTGAATGGGGATTCCAGGGGTACGTCGTATCCGATTATGGAGCTATAAGGATGCTTAAAACGTTCCATCTGGTAGCTCTAGATGAGAAGGATGCTGCTATCCAAGCATTAGAAGCTGGGATAGATATAGAGCTCCCGGATAGATTATGCTACGGAGAACCGCTACTACAAGCTGTACATGAAGGCCTCGTATCCGAGGAGTTAATAGATGTAGCTGTTTCTAGGATTCTAAGAGTGAAAATCCTTCTAGGACTCTTCGAGGACCCGTATGTAGACGCGGAGAGGGCTCCATCTCTATTCGATACAGAGGAGAATAGGATGCTAGCTCTTCAAGCAGCTAGAGAATCCATAATTCTGCTTAAAAACGATGGTGTGCTACCGATACCTAGCTCGGTTAAATCTATAGCTGTAGTAGGTCCGAATGCAGCTTCAACTAGATGCCTTCTAGGAGACTACAGCTACACCGTGCATACACGTATGGCGGTTGATGCTGTACGGGTAGTAAGCGTACTCGAAGGGCTGAAGAATAGGGCTCCATTTTCGTGCAGTATAGGTTATGCTATGGGATGCGATGTATCGAGCGAATCCACGGAGGGGTTCGATGAAGCAGTAGCTTTAGCTGAGAAATCCGATATAGTAGTAGCAGTCCTAGGCGAGGTTTCAGGGCTCTTCGGTTCAGGTTTATCGGGTGAGGGGAACGATAGGGTGAGCCTCAGGCTTCCAGGTGTACAAGAGGAGCTTGTAGAAGCTTTGCATCGTACGGGTAAACCCTTAGTGTTAGTCTTAGTTAACGGTAGACCCCTTATACTCGATCGTATAGTCGATAAATGCCAGGCTATAATCGAAGCATGGTTCCCAGGAGAGGAGGGGGGAAACGCTCTAGCAGATGTAATCTTCGGATACTATAACCCTGCCGGTAGGCTTCCGATATCTATACCGAAGGAGACAGGCCAGATACCCGTCTACTATTCTAGGAGGCCTTCATCGTTCAGAGGCTATGTATCTATGGATGCTAAACCTCTCTACCCATTCGGCTACGGTCTAAGCTATACTAGGTTTGATTATATGGGTTTGGACATATCGCCATCGAGGATCCAACCTAACGGGTATATAGAGGTGAAATTCGATGTGAAGAATATAGGTACTCGTCCAGGTGATGAAGTAGTACAGCTATACGTATATAAAGAGGTTTCTTCTGTAGCTAGACCTACTAGAGAACTTAAAGGCTTCAAAAGAATTCCGATAGGTGTAGACGAGACTAAAAAAGTTAGGTTTAAGCTTTGGGCTGAACAGCTTGCATTCCACGATCGCTGTATGAAACTAACGGTTGAGCCTGGAGTATATACGGTGATGGTAGGCGGCTCCTCCGAAGATATAAGGTTAACCGGAAGATTCGAGATAATAGGATCGAAGAGAAGGTTAGAGTCTAGACGAATATTCTTCAGCCATGTAGATGTATGCTAAGAGGAAATAGCCTTACATAAAGAATTTATACCTCTTAAGATATCCCGCTCTAACTCTGAAAGATTTTTCTGATATCGATGTAGTCCTACAAGCTTAAGATCTACGCAATATATAGGGGACTACGAGAGCCTACCATGAGTATACCTAAGCTGTTAACCATGTTGCTAATCCTATCGTATGCTAGCTATACGCATCTACCTGGATCACCCTACTATTATACATCTAGTAGTATAGATATCGTAGGGGATCTAACGCTTAGATTCTATCCGGATAAATCGATAGGGGTTAGGCTTAAAGCTGAGGGCATCCGGTTAGAGATAGGGGAGCTAGGCGGTTTAAGGTTTAGGATCAAGACGGAAACCGATGAGGGTTGTCACAGGTATATGCTCAACGCTTCGCTCTTATCATCTAAGACTTATAGGATGATTGCAAACTACTCGTTCAACTCAAACTGGATATTCAAGGGGAGTAGAGATGAAGTTAGATTCTCATTCGATATATCCATATCAAGGGTAGATGGGGTGAATATCACGTCTACGAGTATAGGTAAATATGTAAAGGTTACGCGTTTCTTCGAAACCCTATCTAACATCACTATATCGTTAAGCTACGCTTCGATCGGATTTAACCAAACTACGGTGGAGGGGTTCATAAAGATTTTACCCACCATAGAAAGCCTATACGAAGCTCTCATAAGCATATCTTCGAAGGGGGAGTTATCTCTAAAGCTACAATTCGAACATTATACCGTAGAAGCTGATAGGTGTATCCTCTACTTCTCATCTAGATTCTCAGGTAGCCTGATAGGCCTTAGGAGGCTACTCGAATCGAATATAAAGCTCCCCATACTAAGCGATATCCTAGAGTCGTATGGATCCCCGGTCTGGAATATTATCTCGAAGCTATACTTTGATGCGGTAGATAAAGCGTCTGAATTAAGGTATGCATGGATGAAGAGCGGATCAATCCATTACAGGATGGAAGATGGTTTGACGAATATTTCAGGTATCTTCGAATTCTCGGGAGATGTGGATAGACATGCTACAGAAATCCTATGGACTATATCTAATTCGATCGATGATATACGGGGTTGCGGCGTCCTAACGGAGATCCTGAAGTACCCTACGAAGATATCTATTAAAGGTTTAGATGTAGATATCAGGCTAGAGGGGGATACTTTGGATGTATATGTTTCCGGGGTGAAGCTTATAGATATAGATCCATACAATCTGCTAAGGATGCTTTCAGATCTCTCTCGTAGAATACCTATGAACGAATTCACGTTATCTCTAGAGGGTTCTTCAAACTCTACGATGATAGTTGAGCTATCGATGCCGGATATACCAGATGGTATCAGTAAACCTGTGAAGATAGAGGGGAGACATAGGATCGTATGGGTGTTTAGGAGCCTGGAATCCATAGATAAGGTGGAGCTGCATAGCGTTAGAAACCTGGTCGGTATATCGGATTTAACATATTACGAATACCGATTTGACGGTAAGCTGTACGTCTTAAAGATCTACACGAATTCCACCTTGATATCAGATCCTATACTGCGATCTGATTCTCTAACGCTAACAGTTCGAGGAGGAGGAAGATTTATCGAAGCGTTCAACGTATCTATACCTAATAGCCTGCCAAACGGTATTGTTGCATGTATATCAGATAATAGCACGTATATGAAGCCTATGGTGTCTAAATCCTTAGGTGAATATTGGATCTACCTATCCTATCCACCTAGTATGAGATCGATAGGGATTGTATGGGGTGAGCCAGAGTTTAGAGTGGAGGCAGATAGGGAGGATTTAGATATCGGAGACGAGGTTAAGATGGTGGGAGTGCTTCGTATACGTGGAGTAGGGTTGAAGGGGGAGAATGTTACTTTGATCGTAGATGGGGAGCCTATAGCTGAAATCCCGGTTACAGATGATGGGACCTTCACGTATAGCTTCAAACCTATTAAACCCGGAGTTATGGATCTATGGGTTCGCTACTCATCTCAAGGTTTAACCTATGAGACGGGGAAGATCAAGATAACGGTATCTAGCTATGAATCTCCATATATAACTATGATAACAGCGGCTATAGCTACCATATCGTTAACAACAATCTTCATCCTTCACAAAAGGAGGCCCTCCTATCTACGGTTCTTGAAGCGCTTCTAAGCTTTATACATGGTCTCCGGTTAGACCTGGATATGGATAAACCTAGTATGACTAATTAGGCTATTTTACTTCGTATATGGCGGTTAACAGTTTATATCGTTCTAGACGTTCATCTGTCTATCAGGTTATGAGCTTATCCACTAGAGAATTCGAGCTTTGGGCTGAGAAGTACCGACCTAAAACACTCGACGAGATAGTTAATCAGAAGGAGATAGTCGAGAGACTTAAAAAGTTTGTAGAGACGAAAACTATGACTCACTGTCTCTTCGCAGGTCCGCCTGGTACTGGTAAAACCACCGCTGCTCACTGCTTAGCACATGACCTCTTCGGCGAAGATTACCGTGAGAACTTTCTTGAGCTAAACGCTTCAGACGAACGCGGTATAGATGTTATAAGGACCACCGTTAAGAATTTCGCTAGATCCGCTACGCTTACAGATGTACCTTTCAAGATACTCGTGTTGGATGAAGCAGATAACCTTACAGCCGATGCTCAGCAGGCTTTAAGAAGAACTATGGAGAGGTATACGGATACCTGCCGCTTCATACTTAGCTGTAACTATAGCAATAGGATAATAGAGCCTATACAATCTAGAACAGCTATATTCAGGTTTACACCGTTATCACTCGAAGACACCTATATATACCTTAAACGTATATGCAATGCCGAAGGTATTAAGCTTACCGAGGATGGGGCACGAGCTATATACGAGGTAGCTGAGGGTGATCTTAGGAAAGCCGTTAATACGCTTCAAGCTGCAGTTTCATTGGGTAAACCTATAGTCGCTGATGTAGTTTACGATGTAGTAGGATGGGTTCATCCAGGAGAGGTTGCCGAGATGATGGATTACGCGCTTAAAGGCGATTTCTCTAAGAGTAGAGCTTCCCTAAGGATGCTTCTATATCAAAGGGGGTATGCCGGTAGCGATATAATTAAGAGGATACATTCCAGGATATTCGAGTTGGATATAAGCGAGAAGCAGAAGATCGAGCTGATAAACTATCTAGGTGAGATAGATTTCAGGGTAGCTCAAGGGGCTGATGAGGAGGTTCAGATTTCAGCATTCCTAGCAAGGCTAGCGTTAGCCGGTAGGGGTTTGAGTTGAGTACACCTTGGATAATAAAGTATCGCCCCAAGAGGATAGAGGAGGTTGTAGGTAACGATGATTCTAAGAAGAAGCTTATCGATTGGATAGAAAGCTGGGTTAAAGGGAAGCCGATACGTAAAGCAGCCCTACTGTATGGCCCGGCAGGGGTTGGTAAGACTAGCCTTGTAGAAGCTGTAGCGAAAACATACGGCTACGATCTAGTCGAATTGAACGCAAGCGATCAGAGAAGCGAGACAATTATAAAACGTATCGTAGGTGTAGCAGCGTCTCAAGGTACTTTGACGGGCTCTGCGACTAGACGTATAATACTACTGGATGAGGTGGATGGCATGAGCGAAGAAGATAGAGGCGGTTTAAAGGCGATATTAGATGTTTTAGAGAAATCTCGTCAACCGATAGTCTTAACGGCTAACGATGCGTGGGATCCTAAACTCGCACCTTTAAGATCCGTATGTTTCATGATAGAGTTTAAGAGGCTTAAACAGTGGGAGGTTGTGAGGAAGCTTAGAGATATCTGTTTAAAGGAGGGGATAGAAGCTGATAAGGAGGCTTTAGAATTCATAGCTAAGAGGTCTGAGGGTGATTTAAGATCGGCTATAAACGATCTACAAACCATAGCTCAGGGTAGGAGGAAGATAAACATAGACGATGTAGGATGGCTTCCATATAGGAATCGTATCGAACCGATATTCGACGTATTATCGATTGTATTCAATGCTAAGACTATCTCAACCGCTAGACGTGCTCTCTCCCTCATAGATATAGACCCGGATATGATATTTGAATGGATATACGAGAATCTACCTTCACAACTTACAGATCCTAGAGATCTAGCTGTAGCTATGGAGAACCTAGCTAGAGCGGATTTAATCAGAACGAGGGTTAAACTATTTCAAAGATGGGATCTACTAGCTTTCGCTACTGAAATCATGAGCGGGGGTGTAGCCGTAGCTAGAGAAGCTACCAAGCCTAGATGGACACCGTTCCACTTCCCCGAAAGGATAAAACTCCTTTCATCTATTAAAGAGGAGAGAGAAATCATAGATTCTATAGCTTCCAAGATCGCATCTAGATGTTTAACATCTAAGAGAACCGTTATATCCGATATAATCCCATATATACTATTCATGCTTAGGAGTAACCTGGATTATGGCGTCAAACTTCTAAGAAGCTATGATCTAACAAGTTCTGAGATAGAGTTTCTAAAGGGGAGAGCTGGGGTGACCGTAGTTGAAGCTCCTCGTAAGCGTGGTAGATCGGCGGGAAGCTAGGATCGCTTCGAAGCTTGGCGTCGATATAGTGGATATTAAGAATCCTAGGGAGGGGGCTCTAGGTGCAAGCCCACCTAGAGTGATAAGAGAGGTTAAGATGATCATCCCTAAAGGTATAGAAGTTAGTGCTACCATAGGGGACCTGCCAAACCTACCCGGTATGGCTTCTCTAGCCGCCCGCGGCGCGGCTACGCTGGGTGTCGATTATATCAAAGCGGGCTTATACGGCGTGTCAAGGGTTAGAGATGGGGTGAAGCTTGCACGTGAAGTATGTATAGCTGCGAGGGAGGCTTCACCGGATGTTAAAGTAGTCTTGGTAGGCTATGCAGATTATGCTAGGATAGGATCGATAGAGCCTATGAAGGTTATCGAGCTCGCGATTAAGGTAGGAGCGGACGGTGTGATGATAGATGTGAAATCTAAAGGTGAAAGCAATGTATTCGACTACCTAGATCCGAGTTATCTCGGTATGTTCGTAGATAAAGCCTCATCCAATGGTTTGACTAAAGCCTTAGCTGGAGGTTTAACATTGGGTGATATCGATACAGCGTATAAACTAGGTTTCGATGTAGTAGGCGTGAGAAGGGCGGCGTGTAATGTAAAGAACTGGGTTAGAAGCCGTTTAGATGAGGGAAATCTTTCGACACTAATCGAGAAGGTTAGATACCTTAGTAGTATTGCTATGTAGAGCTAGATTGCATCTTCCTAACCTTTACAGCCGTCCCGTACGCCGTCACGACGATAAAACCTTCCAGTATCTCGGTAGTCTCGAAATCTACCGATAGTATAGCGTTAGCCCCTATATCTGCAGCCCTCCTTTTAAGATCTTCTAAAGCTTCCCTACGAGCTTTATCAAGCTCTTCCAGGTATGCTGAACCTCTACCTCCCACCATCGCTTCTATACCTGATATGAATCTCCCCAGCATACCTCTAGTTCTCACGCTTAAACCCCATACAAGACCTAGAATCTCCTCCACCTCGTATCCTGGAATCCATTGGGTTGTAACCGCTATTACGTTGCCTCTCATACTCGCTAATATGATAGCGGTAGACGATACATAAACTTTGTCGTTTAGCCTCTAAGCTTAAAAGCGGTTTATCTAGGGTTATAAGATTTGTATCGATCTAGCTCTATTATGCTTAATAGTTTTTGACACTAGTATAAGCTGTACGAGAATCTATGAGCGAAGATATACTTAGAGAGGGTATTAGGATAAGAAGCGTATTCAAGGATGAATGTACGTTAGATCTATCATATATACCTCCACGTCTTCCTCACAGAGAATCTGAATATAGGATTTTAGCTAGGGTATTCCGCCCAATATTCGATGAACCTGGAAGCATGGCTTCTAAAGCTACAATCATAGGTTCGATCGGTGTGGGTAAAACCGTTTTGGCACGTAGATTCTGCGACGATATCGAAAAGATATGTAGAGAAAAGGGTATCAAGCTATATTCGATATATGTTAATGCCCAAGAATTTAGGGGAAGTCCTCATGTGATCCTTACAGAAGTATCATCGAGGATCGTACCTAACCTACCATCAAGAGGATTCTCACCTGAAGAGATCTTATCTTTCATACTGAAGGCATTGGAAGATAGGGATTGCTATCTTCTTCTAGCATTAGATGAAGTTGAAGCGTTAATATCGTCTAGAGGCTTGAAGCTTCTAACAAGTCTTTCGAGATTATATGAGATGTGTATGGGGTCGAGGCAGAGAGTTCATACGATCCTCATTGTAAGAGATCCAAAAGCTCTACGTAGCTTAAGTACGCCGATATTGGAGACCCTTCAAGGCTATGTACTAGATCTACATAACTATAGTAGGAGTGAAATCTACGATATCGTGAAGTATAGGGCAGGCCTAGCGTTTAGGCAGGATGCTATATCCGATGAAGCCTTAAAGCTCGTAACAGATGTATGTGCATCGTCAGGTAATATACGATGGGCTGTCGAACTCCTACTTAAAGCGGGAAGGTATGCTGATAGTGTAGGTTCTAGGATGGTTCTACCGATCCATATACGTGCAGTTCAACAATCCGTAGTATACGGTATGATACCAGTTAGAGATAACCTTAGGAATCTATCAGATCACGAGCTACTCCTCCTACTAGCCGTAGCGCGTATATCCCAATTCTCACCCGAAGAAGCATACTTCCCGACCGGGAGAGTTGAGGAGGCTTACAGAGTAGTATGCGAAGAATATGGCTTGGAGCCTAAGAGACATACGCAAGTTTGGAGCTATGTGAAGATGTTATCCACGGCTGGATTACTAGAGGTTAAACCATCCAGTGTAGGCTACAGAGGGAAGACTACGCTTATAGGCTTACCTATCCAACCAGAACTCGTAGCTAGATCGATAGAGGAAGAGTTATCTAGACGTAGCTTCAGGGTTGGCTAGATCATACGATTCTAACATATCTCGGATCTTCTCTACAGATAGAATATTAATCTTTATGTAAATATCTTGTAAGCTTCATTCAGATCTAGACCTACGAGATTCGATAAGGCTTTAAGCAGTATCTTTACAGAACATAGATAGTCTTCCATCTCGATCCATTCGATATTTCTATGCGACAACCTAGGATTCCCAGGTCCGTATGCTATCGATGAAATGTTAGTCCTAGCGGCGTAGATATTCATATCGCTCGTTCCACTTTTCCTAAGAAGCCCAGGCTCGATATTCAGCTCTGATTTTATGGCATCCTGAAAAGCTTTCACTAACCGCGACTCGCACCTCTCCTCGTAGGGAGGGGTCAAATCATAGAGCTCCATATTCAACTTGACTCTCCTATACTTGCTAGTAGTCTTTAGAACCTCTTGCTTCACGACCTCGTAGATAGATGTAGGATCGGATCCTGGAGGAAGCCTTATATCTAGGTAGCCTTCAGCTTCCGAGGGTATAACGTTAACGGCTACACCACCTTTAACCATCGTTAAAGCTACGCTATACTTGTAAAACCTATCGTCAGCGTGTATGAAAGTTTCAACCTTCTCTCTTACAGATCTATAAGCTTCGAAGATAGCTTCTAGAGGGTTATCGAACAGCCATGGCGCAGATGCGTGCCCACCTATACCTTTAACCATCAGCTTTACATGCATACTACCTTTATAGCCTACGGTGATATTATAGGTCCCGCTAGGTTCACCGAAGACCGCATAATCTACTTTGACACCATCATCTATAAGCTTCGATATACCTTTACTCCCTCCTTCCTCATCTACCACGCATGCAAGCATAATCGTACCGTCGAGCTTACAATAGGATGCCGCTATAGAAGCCGATATCATGGATGCTAGAGGGCCTTTAGCATCTACAGCCCCCCTACCGTATATACGCGTATTCCTAACCTTGACGGGTATATAGCCAGGTATGGTATCCATATGCCCGCATAACAGTATCTTAGGATCGCCGTACCCTATACTAGCTATAACATTACCTACAGAATCTATCACAGCGTTTAGCCCATAATCCACTAGTAGTCTATAGATGAAATCCGCTAGCTCGCCCTCGGAGCCTGTAGGTGAGTATATCTCAAGCATACGAGAGAGGGTATCTACAGCCTCTCTACGAGTATAGACGCCCATAGACTACGCATCCCTCTAACCTAACTGTTCACCGCTCTATTATAGTTCCTACTACACCTTCTAGGGCTTTAGCGAGCGGGGATTCCCCCCTACCCGAACATATGCATACTTTCTTAACACCCATAGTTAAAGCTTCTGTAGAAGCGTAGATCTTCGTTATCATACCTGGACCTATATCCTTGAGAATCTTCTTTGCTTCACCCAGGCTTAACCTAGGAACGGGTTTACCTTTAACGTATAGTGCATCTACATCCGTCGTGAGTATGAGGATATCTGCTTTCATAGCTCCAGCTATATATGCTGCAGCTCTATCTCCATCTACGTTAAGCATCTCACCTTCCGTTCCTAGAGCTATAGGAGCGACTACAGGTAGATAACCTAGTTCTAGTAGATCCTCCAGAAGCTTAACATCTACGGAGACTATCCTTCCGGTATATCCCCCTTCTATAACCCTCTTACGCCCTCTTTCATCGATTATCATCAGCCTCTTTTTCCTCTCCGCTTTCAGTATTCCCCCATCGACACCTGAAAGCCCTATAGCGTTCAGCCCCCTCCTTTTTAAGTACGCTACGAGCTCTTTGTTAACCTTCCCAGCCATCACCATGACGTATATCTCTAGAGTCTCGAGATCTGTATACCTACTCCTAAACCCTTCAGGCGATGTTATGAAGACTGGTTTCTTCCCAATACGTTCGCATACACGCGTAACATCCCTCCCCCCTCCATGAACTATAACTAAGTTATGGCTGGAAGCTACCTTCTCTATATCTGAAGCCAGCTCAGTCTCTTCGACACCTTCAGCTAGCAAGCTTCCCCCTATCTTCAATACGATTTTCAATCTAGGCTACCTACCTCCACACGAATTCTATTCTCCCCAATCCTCACCCTCTATCTCTACAAGTCTAAGTTCTACGCCTCCCTCATCGTTCAAGTATACCTCAAACTCGGATCCACAATCTGGGCATGGAACTATCTCTCCCGGAACCACATCGTCAGGTACTGGTATATCCCCATCGCATTCAGGACATTTAACCTGCATACCTAACCACCTCCATACATACATTTACCAGATATTTTTTTCGGGTGAAACTTATGGGAAAGTATCGTAGGTAAACCCCATATGGTTATGAACCCCTCAGCCCACCTTTGATCGAACGTACTACTACCGCTGTATCTCGCAAGCTCTTCATCGTATAAGCTATATTCTGATCTCCTCGATAGGATTGTGATAGAACCCTTATACATCCTAAGAGCGATCTCACCGCAAACCCTCTCCTCGATTACATCTATAAATGCATCAAGAGCCTCCCTTAGAGGTTCCATCCATAAACCTGTATATACTAGGTTGCTCCACTCAGCATCTACATGCTCCTTAAACCGTAACTCACGTCCTGTTAATACGAGCTTCTCTAAATCCTTATGCGCTTTAAGTACGCACATAGCCGCTGGAGCTTCATAAACTTCGCGGGTCTTTATACCCACGGTCCTCTCCTCTACATGATCGATACGCCCGATGCCATATAACCCTGCTAAACCATTCAACGAGGATATCAGCTTCACTCCATCCATTATCTCCCCGTTCAAAGCTATAGGTACGCCATCCTCAAACCTTATAGAGATATCTTCAGGTTTATCTGGAGCTTTCCATGGAGGGATGGTCCATTCGAACGCATCCTCAGGGGGATAAGATGATATATCCTCCAACGGGCCGCATTCAACCGATCTACCCCATAGATTCACATCTATACTATATCTCTCCCTCTTAGGTTTTATAGGTATGCCATGTTTTAACGCGTAATCCACCTCCCAACTTCTATCGAACCCCCAATCCCTTACCGGAGCTAAGATTTTAAGATCGGGCGCTAGGGATTTTATCGTAATCTCGAATCTCAGCTGATCATTACCTTTACCGGTGCATCCATGAGCGATAGCATCTGCCCCCTCCTCTAAAGCTATATGGACGCATTTAGATGCGATCAATGGCCTCGATAAAGCGCTACTAAGAGGATATTCACCTTGATACAAACCGTTCGCTTTAATCGATCTAAATACATACTCCTCGACGAACTCCTTCCTGCAATCCAATGTGTAATGCTTAACCACACCAAGCTTCTCCGCTTTAGCTTCTACATCCTTAAAATCTTCGTTTTGACCTACATTAACCGTTACCGTTATAATCTCCGCTCCATACCTTTCTCTAAGCCATACCGCAGCTACAGATGTATCTAACCCACCTGAGAAGGCTAATACCACCCTACCTATATCCTTTGAGGATTCTTCAGCAGTCATACCTAAACTTCTCCATAAACCTTAATCGATAGTATAAAGATTTGCGGAACATTCATTTAAATATTATCTATGCTTGAATACAACTCAACCCTAACTACTCCTCTGACAGCTTCTCTTTAAGGTATTCGGAGAAATCCTTCACCTCACCTTTCTTAGCTACATAAATCCTGCTAGGAAGCCTCACCCTTAGACCTATATTCAATAGAATGTTATACAGGGTTGTAGCATCCAGAGGTTTAGGTACGGCTCTATCCATCATAGCCTTAGCTAACGCCTCGACTACGACTCTATATACTCTACCTGGATACTGCTGTTTAAAACATTCGAATACCTCTACAGCTTTACCTTCAAGATTACTCTCTACATACTTCTCCGGATCTAACTCCTGCTTACGCTGCTCACTTTTATCCGATACGATCCTCTTCTGAAGCTTAGCTAACATACGCCTCTTTATACTTTCAAGCTCAACATCCACCGGTTCGTTCAAAGCTTAGATCAAAGGTTAAGAAGGATAACAGCGACCTCTTTAAACATTACTCGAAAGTCGATAATCCTACAGGGTATCCTGCTTCCAGCACTTCAGCCCTACCATCTCGCTGCAGGGTGATAACCCAGAGGATGCTAGATATATGCCCTGAAGAGGTCATCTATGGATGTCTAAGTGCTTATTAATGGAGCATGTATGGAAATATTCATGGTTAACTCCCTGGGGAGGAGCCCCTTTCCCCCAGAGTCTTCTCGAATTTAGACTAATGATTATATCACCGGGTTCGAATAGATAATGCTTATCTAGGATCTAGGAATAATATGATATCAGACGTGGAGATGGCTAGGAAGAATAGGGAGCCCCTTGAAGAGAGAGCGTTGGAGATGATAAGAAGCTCAGAGGATGGTATACTTCAAAGCGATCTATGTAAGAAGCTAGAGGTATCTAGTAAGGAGGGGGCTAGGATAATTTCGAATCTAGAGAAAAAGGGGTTAATACGTAGAGAGCGTATCCTACATTCAAGTAGATGGACATACAAGCTTATAATCGTCGATAACGAGTCTAGCTATATATCCATAGAATATGCGCCCTGTATACTATGTGAGAGGAATTCATTGTGCGGCATCGGGGGAGATACATCCCATTTAAAATGCCGGCTTCTAGAGGATTGGATACTTAACCAGAGAGCAGAGGTATAATAGAGTATCGGGGTGTTTGCTTCCCGCTGAGCTACTGTAACCGTCTTCTTAATGCTTCTATTAGATCCGACGACTCCATATCTGTTTTGAAGCCTTTAGGATCGAAATGCGTTCTAGAGAATTCGTATCCTTCTCCACAGATTATGTCCTTAACTTTTTCAAGGCTTGGGGTTTTTACCTTAAGCTTTGAAGCTATCTGATCGACTGTATAGTATGTCGGAGGCATAGATGCTTCGCATACTAGAAACGATAGGAGCTTCTTAGCGTATCTCCTATCGGTTATACTAGTACGTTCAGCTTCCTCCATCATACTCGCACATAAATTTGGCTCAGCTAGCATACCAATCCATAGAGGACCTATAAAGCTTAAAATCGAATTGCATAGAGGGCATACGGCTGAGGAGAGACTGTTATACTCGGTTACATCTATTAACGATACGCTTCTCCTATACATACACATCCTGCAATACATTATGAAGCCTATATTATCTAGAGTCTTCTCAGCTCTATGAACACCAGGCTCCACCTTCATATAGCATCTGAAGTAGTGTATCTCCCTATAAGCTAAGAGGTTCTCTAACCCTAGATCGTACGTTAACCCTACCCTCGCTATATATCCTACCAATATCCTTAACCCAACCTCATGGTAAAACTCCGTCTTTAGAGATCTAGCTCCATACCTTCTAAGGCAGGTTCTAGGGTAAACCCCTGAAGTCGGCGCAGTATCGGTAGCGGTAGCCGCTAGAATCCCCCCACCATGTACAGCCATGACGGCATTATGCATATACACCGCTGGCGATCCGAATGGATCTATATCCACGATATAGAATCGTTCTCCTCTAGAAGCATAATCTGCTAGAAGACTATTAGCGTCACGATTCTCTACAGTCACCTTATTGGATACACCGTTTATCTCGGCGTTAATAGAGATAAGCTTCACAGCTTCTCTGCTTATATCGTTCGAAACTAGATGCTCAACTCTAGAAGACTCTATAAGATATCTAAGCCCTCTCACACCTGATCCTGCTAACGCGTCGCATACGCTTAACCCCTCCATCGGTAGATCTCTGTATGCTTTGATAAACAGTACTCCTACATCACGGCTCCTCGCCATCATAGGGTTGTAGAATACAGGAGTTTTACGAGGTACACTACTCTTCAAAGATTCCGCTGGTACGATTAACCTGACGCCTCCTTCTACAACTTCTACTACAGGGTATCCGAGGTAGGGGTGTATCAAGGTTTATATGTAGCGTACACCATAACATGGTCTCTATGATATGGCTCTATATTTATAACGTTACGTATCTTAAACCCTCTCTCCTTAAGGATGCTAACCTCTCTATCATATACCTCTCTAGGAGCTTTCCTCACATCTATACTTCTAGCTTTAACGGCTAAGAGTATGAATCCGCCCTCCTTAAGGTAGAATTCAGCGTTATCTGCTAGTACTCTAGCTTGCTCCGGTTGAGCTATATCGCAGTATATTCCATCGACTTCGTCTACTATGAAACGATACCCTTCAGGTAGACGAGCATCCATCAATATCGGCACCATATTCCTTCGATATCTAGCTACGTTCACTACAAGCTCTCTGAGAGCTCTAGCAGAGAATTCTACGCAATACACGATACCTTCATCACAGACTATGTCGGATACGTGACTCGAAGTCGTCCCGGTTGCTGCACCCAGATATAGAATCCTATACCCCCTACCTATTGGTAGCTTGCTAAGCCCCTTCAATATAGCGGCTGAGAATTTACTCCTATACGGATCCCAGACTCTATATTCTACCTTCTCATAAGTTATAAGCTTCTCACCATAAACCTGCCTCCCAGGTGTAAGGTTACGTGTAGCTATCCTAGCTGGTTTCAACCCTTGAACCCTATAGACACCTTCTATCTCCTTCAAAGGCTCGATCCTCACCATAACCTCCTCCCGTCATCTGAAGATTATAAGTAGATCGACGTTTAAACATTATCTTCCAAAGCTAGATTCTAGAGAACCACTATTTTACCTGCATGGATTTGATCTCCCAGATAATATGGCTACTCAGCTAAGCGTACCGAGCTACCCATATGATTTTAGGCTAACAATCTATGAGATCTTTGGATAATATCAGTATAGAACTATAAATAGTTAGAAAAGATATATTCCGCGGTAAAGATATCTAGTTGTTTTGGAATATTCTAAGATAATCTATAACTATATGCTTAATATACTCCTAACTTTTCTCTATGTATGTAGATCTAATTTCCTTTACCCTTTCAGCTAATTCATCCTTAAGCTTTTCGCTTATATCCTCCTTCGTATAGTAATCTACCCTTGCAGCTATAGCTAGCTTAGCTGCGAGAGCTCTCGCTATCCTACCACGCATACCTTTAGGAGCCTGATGAATCAGCGTATGCTGGAATATTATCCCATGTTTAGGAGGCTTCCCACCGCTTCTGATCGCTCTAAATAACGCTTTCTCAGCTCCTAGAACCTGTATCGTACTAGCAGGCATCTTCGCAAGCTTCTCCAGACCTCCAGCTTTAGCTATAAGTTTAGCTCCTATAACAGGTCCGACTAATTCTGTCAAGTTCGGAGCTTCCCTACGTATACAATCCTCTAGATAATCTACCAGTTTTTCTCTAAAAGCTATAAGTTGAAGTATATTGTATGCTAACTCCGCTATCTGCTTTAAATCCCTTTCATCAACTTCCCCGCCTACGGAGCTCTTAGCAGCCTCCGCTATATCCCTAGCTTTAGATTTAGGAATTTTAAGTTCAGATAGCTCCTCTTCGACGAATCCTTTTCTACTTCCGATCATATATACAAGCTTCGCGTATACTTCGACATCATCAACCATCCTTTCAAGTTCTGGGAAGTATACTCCATACCATTCTCTAAGCCTACTCCAAAGCACATTCACTATCTCTGCCAAGTCTTCGATAGCGGAGACGCATTGTATTATCAGCAGATCTCTAGATGCTAAAGCTTCTGATATCGATTTCTCTGCAAGTAGCAATCCGACCACCCTCTTAACATCCCTATACTCTCTAGAATCTTTAATCCAACCGGCCTCTCTAAGTATTTCGGCAGACCTTCTAGCGTATATCCTCCATACAGGGCTAGCCCTCTCTACCACTATGTTAAAATC
>JAWCGL010000004.1:0-20887 GCA_038857155.1 Bathyarchaeia archaeon | reverse complement strand
CTTGATATTATCCTCATCATAGTTGGATATTATAGCCGATATATCTTCTCTAGATATCAAGTGACTATACCACCTAGTCTACCCTGCTTCGCAGCCTCTCTAATCTCCAGAGCTATCCTCCTACCTACGCTCATAGAGAAACCCCATAGATCCTCCGTATACGGCGTATACTTCACTCCAGGTGATCCAGGTACTCTAACGCTCACATCATATACCACTATATCCTCCCTCGGAGGGCCTGGCACGATTACGCTTTGGAGAGCAAACGGCCCTATAACTCCTGGAGGATATTCTTTCCTAGCTATATCTACGAACCTCTCGGCAAGCTCGAAAGCTCTCTCCAATAAGGATTCTCTAACCGTACAAGCGATATGCCCGACCTCTATATTCTTAACCTTGATATACTTGAGTATCTCCATCTGCTCAGGTGCGGGTATCCTGATTACACCGTCGATATTACTCTGCCTACGCATATCTACGCCTATAAGCTCTACTTCACCTGTTAAGGGGGAGTAGAAGAAGTTGAAGTTGAAGTATGCTCCTACAAGGAACTCCTCTATCCTAGCTCTACGGAGACCCTCCTCTGTCACCAATCCGCTTCCTAGCAATCTCGATGCCTTCTCCTCGTAATCCCTAGGGGATGATGCTAGGAAGAAAGCCCTCTCAAACCCTCTGAAGGCTTCAGATGCTTTAACTATGACGAGCCTATCTATCTCTGATGGATCCATGAATACCCTCGGTGTAGGTATACCTGCTTTCTCGAGTAGATAGTATTGTCCATGTTCCACATCCCTCTCCTCAACCTTGAGTAGGAATCTATTACCGAATATAGGTATATGGAACTCCTCCTCTAACGCCTTATAGCCTACATAGACGCAGAGGGATCTATGAGGGATGAATATAGTGTTTCTATACCTCAGCTCCTCCTGTATACTATGCGAAACTATATCTCTAAACCTATCTAGGATTATGAAGTCGTCTACGATACCGATATCGTAGCCGTAGATCCTCCTAGATCTGAAGTATTTCGTATAGGTTTTCTCCCTACCTTTCTCGCATACGACTATAGTCTTAAACCCTTCATCCTTAGCCCCCCGGCATACCTCTAAAGCCGAATGGCTTCCGAGAACACCTATACACAGATTACCGGTATCGTATAGCTCGAGTATACGATCTATCTCCTCCTTAGAGATCATATCCTCGGCATCTTCTATCCACTAGCCGCAGGATATAAGGGTTAGGATAAACCTCCGCTACAGCTTAGGGATGGATTAGTAAGGCTCTACTTAACTACGAGGACTGAGCATCTAGCTTTCTTCACTATAGCTTCAGCTATATGGCCTAAGCCTGGTATCGATATGGGTTTATCCCTACCACCTACTATGAGCAGATCGTAACCTTTCTCAGCCTCTCTAAGTATCTCCTCCTCAGGCTTCCCTCTCTTAACTATGAAGTCTACAGATACCCCATAGGCTTCTGCTTCTGCTAGAGCTTCCTCCATAACCTCATGCACCTTCCTAAGCTCTTCCCTACCTATCGATTCGTAGGGTATAGAGCTTATAGTAGCAGGTGTACCTACGCCTACCGCGATATCGTGATGGATCCTAAATGGCTTTACTATAGGAGTATCTGTAACGTAGATTAGATGGATCTCAGAAGGTTCGCTAAGCTTCTTAACCATCTCTAAGGTTAACCTATAAGCTTTCAAGCTTGTAAGAGAGCCATCGAACGCTACTAGTACTCTCAACCGAGCCACACCCCCTGTATATTCTATGGGGGTGTGGAATTTAAAATTTCGAATAAACCTGGGGGTATAGCTGCGAGGATCACACCTCTCTACCTATAGTTCTCCAAACCATTAGAGCTGTAGCTACTCTACCTATTATCGATATGAGGTATACGATCCTAGTAGCCCATATCAACCCTATATATCCCTCTATGATGCTAGCAATATACCCTCCTATAAAGGAGCCTATAGTAGTCGTTATACCTACGGCTACATTGTATAGAGCTATCCTCTCCCCACGTTCGAACTCGTTTACTATCCCCAGTAGGTAGGTGGTATACGCTGTTTCACCTGTAGCGGATACTAAACCTAACACTATGTTATTCGCTATAAGTACCGGTAGTTGACCTGTAATCTCTGCGAGCAGATAGGATGTAGGAACTATGATGAGCATTAAACGGTAGAGCGTTATGATCCGCTCACACCCATACCTACCTATGATCCTATCTACATATCTTTGGATCGAAAGCGAAGCTAACCCTTGAGATACACTGAGTATAGTTAGCGTAGCGGGTGGAAGCCTTAATATACTCTGCAATGTTATGGGGAATATAGGCCAAGCTATCGATAACGCGAACGATGCTATAGCATTCACTTTACAGAACTCGTAGAATACCCTATCCTGCTTCAGCGATTTCAGATCGTATAGGCTGAATAGAGGCTTCTTAGCTCTAACCCTACTCCTCCCCTCCTCCCTCACGTATAGTATTATCAAGCTCGATGCTATACCTATGAAGCCTGCGATGAGAAGAGGTATCCTATAGACTTCCCTCCCAGACCCCCCCGCTATGGATGATATCCAGCCGGATACCGCCGCAGCTACGATCGATCCTGAAAGGCTCCAAAGCCTTATATGCACTACCACCCTAGCCCTATCGACCGATGTAGTATTATCGCCTATGAGTGCAGTCCATACCGGCGCGACGGCGGATACAGCTAGAGTCTGTACCACTATTAGGAGTAGGTATACCGTTACACTATCGGTGTAAGCTATCAGTATCCATGTTAAAGCTCCGACGACGCTTCCGAAGAATATTATCGGTACCCTCCTACCGATGCTATCGCTAAGTCTACCCCAAAAGGTTTGAAGGATCGATTGTGTAAAGTTTGTCGTAGATCTTATTAAACCCATATCGCTTGGGCTAGCACCTAGGAGTATAGGGTATACGCTTATAAATGGTGCAACTATACCATCCCCTAGGGATGATAGTACAGATTTCACGAATAGGAATCTTAGGTTCCTATTCGTATGGTTCCTATCTTTCTCCACAGCCAACTTTAACGATCGATCTACGACACCTAAAAATAAACATTCTACTTAATCAGATTTCTATCGAGAGGTAGTGTAGTTCGATTATCTCCGAGAATTTTATCATAACGCCTATATTCACTCGGTTATCATCGAACCAGATATATACACGTCCGCTTCGATCCGCTGATCTTAAGATAAGCGTCTGTATAAGCTGTTTTATATACTCTAGATCCTCAGGCCTACTATACCGTACATCCCCCATTCTAACCTTCACATGAGGGTACAAAGCTTCAGCTTCCACTATAGTTAACCCTAAATCTTCCAGGATACTCTTCAATCTGGTTATCTTCTCTCCCCTTCCGAGAGTATACCTACCATACTCTAACTTCTCCACAGCTTTCAACCCTGCGATACGTACCTCATCCGGGTTCTTCGGATTCACTATAACATACGAACCTATCTCCTGCTTCTCAGCGTCTACCGCTACGACCATAGCAGGTAGTACGAGATCCCGCTCCTCGCCGTAGAATGGTATAAGGTATACGAGGTTACGCCCTACCGCATATAGGAGTATATTGCTGTACCTCCAGTTTGGATGTAGCGTAAGCTCCCTCTTAACATCCGGGTTATTACTTACGACAGATAGAGCTGTCCACGGACCTATAACCGTCCTATCCTCTAGGCTTAGAAAGTATATGTTTCCGAGCATATGCCCAGATGGAGCTATATACATACCTGCAAGATTCCTAGATGGACTTCTATACCATTCTACAAGTCTCACAGCGCACCACGTCTCCTCCCCTTTGAAGCGTATAGTTATGTATCTTACATCCTCGAATAACGCTCCAGCCTGCGTCCTGGTGAAATCGTAGAACTGATTACTCTGCCATCTAGAGAAATCCTCTTGGAAATACCAGTTGTAACAATCTATCTGCAATTCTAGAAGCTCTTCCGGATACTTTAACTGTTTCTTAATCCATTCGGGTATGGGTTTGGACCATAAGCTATACTTCGCTCTATAATATGCCGTTATATAGTCGTCTCTATAGCTCTCGAGAAGGTAGCCATCCATAACGCCGCTATGTAGATCGACTAATACGAAGCCTAACAGCCTCTGTATACCCTCATACTCGTTGGATGGCCAATCTAGATACTCGTGGGGAGGAGGCCATGAGACCCATACCCAGTACAGCAGATACATGTTGCCCTCTTCGTCGAACACTATATACCCGCTTTCGGTTGTATGTAGATTAGGTAGCAATAGTCTAGATATCCTTCCTCTACAATCCCTATCTACTAGAGCTCTTATATCGCCATAGACGCCTTGAGCAAAATCCCATCTAAACTCCCAGAAGAACTTCCAGAAACGCCAGAATCCTTTATACATATAGTCAGGGGTGCCATCATATCCAGGTGGGCCTATGTATCCTGGTAGATGCATCTCCTGAAAGCCTGGAACACCTATGTAGACTTCACCGACCTCCCTCCACAATCCTCCTTCACCATAGTATAGCGTGGGATATACTGTCAGGTTTAGCAGTTCTCTAGCATCGATTATCTCGGCGGAAGTAGAATCTAAAGCTAGAATCCTCTCCGAATGCGTTAGTATAAGATGGTTAGCTCTCCATACATCTACATCCCCAGCGTAAGGCGGTCTGACAGGGGCGAGTACCGCTACCCAATATTCCTTCCCCTTCAAGTAGACTATATCTATGATGGCTTCATCTATAGACATCCAGTTGACGCCTACATATGGTCTGAGGTTGAGCCTAGCTGCTTCAGCCGTGAATATCCTCGTCCTCTCGAGTATACTAGTATCGTTGATAGATATAGAATCTATACCCACCCTCTCGATATCATCCACCGAGTAAGCCCACTTCGTAAACTTTATTGTGGGTAGATATGCTGGGATCCATAAGTATTCGTAGGCTTTACCCTGCATCTGCGTCTCGATAGCTAACCTAGCATAGATACTCGGTGAAAGTATCCCTACGATAATTACGGCTAATAACGCTATCCTATATGAGCTATATCGATGCACGATCGCATGGTATATCCTAGAAGTTGCACGGTACATCCGCACTGTAGAAACCGATAATCTGAAGACTACAGCTAAACATGTAGATGCTGCGAGAGCTAAGTCTATAGCTAGAGTATGGTAGGGTGTAGAGGCGTCGAAAACCTGCATCGGCACCCTTAGGAAAACTACTAGTAGCGACGATACAGCTATAGAGACGATGTTAGCGGCTATCCTGATAATGGATGTTACCGATGCTGGACCTAGATGCTTAGACAATATTATCGATGCGGTATCGCCTATGGATGCTAGAATCAACCTTAAAACCCATAACACCGCCAATATGTAAGCTAAAATATAGAATAGGCTATAGATCTCTAGTGTTAAAGCCTCGTTTATAGGGTAATCTGCAGGTGTTACGTAGCTAGGGGTTACCCTAACTAGTAGGGTTGACGCTATTCTCGATATAACCGTTTGAAGGGTTACACCATACATTCTCATCGAATTGAAGACAAGATCTATTGTAACCGCTAACTGGCTGCCAAGCCTTAACGTCGCTATGAATACCGCTAGGAACTTCGCTAGCAGCCATAAGGCTCCATACGGTATTAGACGCAGCTTATCGTTGAATTCGACTTCATCCACCCCTGCTACCGAAGGTTTAAGGATGAACTGGTGATCGTATGTAACCCCTACTAATCTATCCCTGCTACCTGTAAATACTTTTACGAGGGATAGAAGCTTACTTTTAACGTAGATATGCTTCCTCCCATCCCGACCTATACCTATGTATACCCTAGGATCACTAAGCACCACTACCGACGATGCTAGAAGAGCTGTAAGAATGAGCGCTCCATCTATAAGTCTGATGGAGACCACATTTAGGTAAGCTTTGGATAGTATATAGCTATACTCTATATCGAGGGATAACGCGTAATCCATAGTTAATTTGAATACCGGTATACATATAGCCGCTGAAACTACGGTCAGGATGAATATGATCCATCTAAGCTCTACGACTCCATATACAGCTGTAAGCGTTACGGCGATAGGAGCGGTTAGCGATAGAGCGTTAGCTAGTAGGAGTATGACTAGTATAGGGTAGCTTACAGGATCGTTGAAAACCTGCAGTTGCTGTAGGATAGATAGGAGTATGAACGAATACACTATACCTACAAGTATGCTTACCGATATTAAGCTAGGCGATCTATACCTTCCCACATACCAGCTTATCTATGACCCGCTCTATTAAACCTTTTATCCTCCTTGAGAAGAGTATTGAATCCAGGTTTGAGAAGTAAAGATCCAGCGTTCATAGCTGCCTTCACTCTGATAGCTTTCACCATACTTACCGGTTTCGGTAGATCCGAAGATATAGCGCAACCCTCATGGATAAAACCCGGCGCCACCATAATATACTATGGAAGTTTAACTATCGGGGAGGAGGGCGTACTGGAAGCTACTGTAAAGTGGAGCGTAAAGAATTTAGATGCGGATAGTATCGAGTTGGAGGCGGTTATCGAATCGGCTAACCTAAGAACACCTATATCGAGGATATTCAAGGTTTCGATAGCTACAGGTAAACTTCTATCGATAGATGCAGATAGCATCGATACGGGTAGATTCTTCCTATGGCTATATCCTCCGCCGAGTATAGGGGATACGGTAGAGATAGAGGGTATACCATATAGAGTCTCCGGTTTGGAATCTGTCAACGCTTCTGATAGGGTGTGGAGATGTATCGTAGCCAACAGTACTATGGACTACTACAATATTCGCGGAGTGATTACTCGATGGTACGATACGGAGACGGGTATACAGATCAAGGTCTACATGGATCTATCGTTCATGTATCTATTCAAAGGAGAGAACACCACATCTTCGGCTAAAGCAGATCTTATACTACTCTCAGCATCCCTCTAATCTTCAGCCGAGAATTCTAGGTAGCGTTACGTAGACAATCATCCATACGAGTACGGTTATACCCTGCATTATAAGCGTCCGCCCCCTATCAAGCTCTGCAAGCTTACCGACACCTATACCTGAAACCGTTATAACCCATACAGGGAATACGTAGAATACGATGTTTGACGCTTGAACTACGAGCGAATCCCTCCAAACCTCATCTGCTAGAATATTCAATCTATCTAGGCTATTCCATATAGCTATCTGCCTCTTCATAGCTTGTATCGAGGATAGCAACATTAAGACTTCAACCCTAGATGCTATCCTGTAGGTAACATCGGGGACGAACGGTATGATGGATGTCTGGAGTGAGGCTGAGATTATGTATGCAGCGAACGAGAAGCCTACGCATAGGATCGTCCCAGAAAAGTTTCTTTCACCACCGAGAAGCCACGACGATAGGTATAGTACAACCGCTGTCAATATGAAGTTCACCCCAAGATTTATAGTATTGGAGAAGAAGTTCATTAGAGCCGTTATAAGCCATCCATAGACATCTACGAATGTAAACCTTACATCCGCCTCTAGATCGTAGTACACTATCTTGGTTGCTTGGAGTAGCGTGTAAGATAAACCGGCAGATAAACCTGTTAAGACGAATAGTAGGAGTATCCATAGGTAATCTGGCTCCTCGAATATCTCATCGTATATCTCGTATGGTTTGAAGAGCACCTTGATACTCCATCTACTCCTGCTGCCGATCCACCGTCTAGCTCTCGCCTTGAAGCCTTCTTCCACGCCTCTTCTCACCTACAGCTACAGCTTCCTTAGGTAGGAAGGCTATAAGTTTCTTCTCAGAGAGTCTTCTAAGGAATAGGAGGAGCGGCGTCTCGGCTTCTATCCTATTTATCTTATACTTAGAGCAGATTCTGGATAGAAGATCATCTACGCTATTCCTCCCATCTATATTCATCCATACGAATGAGCCTATATCATCGAGGTTAAGCCTCCTCTCCTTCTTAACACCTCTACCCTTCCTAAGTACGATGTACACACCTCCGTCGGCGTATTCAGCCCACTCCACTATAGGATTACGTACCGGTATAAGCTTCATGAAATCCTCTTTCGTAGGAGTCTCCTGAACCCTACCCCGTTTCCTTCGAAACAGCCTAGCGAAAATGTTAGGCGGCATACGTAGATCCTCCTCAATGGCATCTAAAGCTTTCGAATACTTCATTCATAACTTTTTCGATACTCCCCTTTACACCCTTCTCTTTGAGTAGGGTTGCAGCATAAAGTTTATCCATCTCATCGCAGACCCATGCGTAGGTATATCCATCCATAGGCTTCTTGAGTAAACCCCTCCTAAAGTATACGGGATACATACATCCTTCATGATCGAATACATCTGTTTGTATAGGCTTCTTCCATATAAGCCCCTTCAAACTCCTACCTAGAAACCTGCGATACTTCTCCCTAACCCACTCCTCCAGCGTCTCCTTCCTTAGAACCCTGCTAGCCAGCCCAACCTTCTCATAACCTATATAGCCATATCTAGATTCGAACAGTAGATACGTATCTGCCGGATAGAACCGTCTATCTATAAGCTCGAAGTCTACGGGTATCTTCAACTCTACATCGAGGATCTTCCATGATAGTATACCCTCCCCAGGGTGACAGTCGAAGCTCGAAAGGATGCCCTCAGAAATCTTTCTAGCTCTATCATACTCATCCCTATCGAAATGGAACCTTAATATGAAGCTACGCATAGTCTTATCGCAGTTGAAGACGTATATGAAGCCCTCCCTACCTCCACGATAGTAGGCGTATAAAGCTCCATGCCCGTTAACCCTCCCATCCCCCCTACTAGATACCTTAAAATCCGGATCCTCCTTCCTACCCTTAGATTCTAGATCCTTAAGAACCCTCCTAGGATCTGGAATCTTATTCTTCTTAAATTCCTCCCATCTAACCTCTAATCTAGGCTTATAATCGTCGAATCTAAGATAGCCCCGCCTAGAGTTACCGCCCTCAACCTTCACAACCCAACTCTCAGGTGTAAGACCGGATATACGATGCCAACTAAACCCTACCAGCGTAACACCTTCAGAGGCCACAGCTATCTATGTTTCAATTTAACTGGAAGGCTAAGATAATTCTTTCCCTGTAAAACCATCCCTCCTAATAGATGTGTGGGCCGGGCCGGATTTGAACCGGCGATCTCCGCGGTGTGAACGCGGCGTCTTAACCCAGCTGGACCACCGGCCCTATCGATAACATAATTTACCTAGAAGTGTCTTATTATAGTTTACTATCTTTTAACAGCCGGTTCTCTATGCTTCCATCTAAGATTATATGATCTGCAATTCCTGCATTTCTCAGCGTTCGGGCTGTTCCTAGCACCGCATTCCCTACAGATCTTCACATATAGTCTCTTCCTCATAGCTATCTCGCGTTTAGCCGGATCTCTTATAGGCATAGCAGCTTCCTCCGTGGAATAGACCCGGAGCAAAATCTCTATATAAAGATTCGTCTATCGATAATTCGTTAAACAGCTTCGACTAGCTACATCGATTATATGGATCCCATGAAGCGTATGTATGGCGGCGATCCAGCCTACCTTTATATCTAGGTTCTACCTAGACTCCTGGGAGTGGGTATGCCTAGAGAGGTATTCGACGTAGAAGAGTTCATCAAGCTATCAGAGAAGGCTGAGTACTGCCTAGTTAAGGGTGACGTTAGATATGGGACTGTTAAACTTAAGCTCAGGACTAAGAGATATCTCTACACCCTTAAGGTTAAGGATAAAGTTGAAGCTGAGGAAGTGTTGAAGAAGGTTAAATGCCCTGTGAGGAGGATATAGCTGTTAGATCACGGATATTGTATGGTGTAAAACTATGGGTAGAGTATCTATAGTTAGGGATCTAGAGGATAGAAGACGGGGTGTAGCGAAGGCTTTAACACTTATAGAAGATGAGGTTGTAAAGAGGATAACGGGTAGAGCTAGAGTAGTTGTTAAACCTAACTTTGTAAGCGCGTATAGCTATCTATCGGCAACCCCCGTAGAATGCGTCGAGGAGACGTTAAAGTTCCTACTGAGATTAGCGAATCCTAGAGAGATGATAGTAGCTGAGACGCCTACTATAGGTAGTTTCAGAGAAGCTATAGAGAGATTCGGGTATAAGGCTTTGAAGGATAGATACGATGTAGAGTTATGCGATCTCGATGGGTATGGATATGAGGAGGTAGAGATAGTTGATAGGGAGGGTAGACCCTGCTTCATACCGGTATCTAAGCTTATACTCGAATCAGATTTCAGAGTCTCGGCTATAAGACCAAAAACACACGATGTAGTAGTCGTGACGTTGAGTTTAAAGAATATGGTTGTAGGTTCTGTTAAGAAGGGGTACCGCCAGCTTCTACATAGAGGTTACTGGCAGATAAACTATAATATCGCTAGAATCGCCGTGTACGTTATGCCACATCTAGCGGTGGCGGATGGGTATGAAGCTATGGAGGGGGATGGGCCTGTAAACGGTAGCCCTAGAAGGTGGGGTGTATACTTCGCTTCTACCAACCCTATATCGCTAGATTCTACTGTAGCATATGCTATGGGGTTCAACGCGTACGATATAGGCTACCTATACATCCTATCGCTATGGGGGTACGGCGAGCTTGATCTAAACAGGATAGCTTTCATAGGCGATCCGTTAAGCGAAAACATAGAATCATTTAAACCGCATAGAAGCTTTAAGGATCAATTAAACTGGAAGAGGTACATGGATGATATTATAAGGCTTCCGAAGCCACCTCAGCTACCGCATCTCCGGGTTGAACCTTATAGATGAGGCTAAACCGTTACGCTCCATACTTATGCGTTAAGTTCACTATATCTAGGAGGATCGGCATTAGATCCAATCCTCTAATCCTACCAAGCCCCCCCTTCGCACATAGCCTCTCCTCGAATCTACCTACATCGTCTACACGTATATCCGGACCCGCTATAGCTACCGGTACCGGATCGGCTGAATGTGTCCTTATACTACAAGGCGTAGAATGATCGGCGGTTAACGTCATGATACAATCCTCGATCCTATCTATGATCGTATAGAGCGCATCGTCTACACGCTCTATCATCTCTATCTTCCTCCTATAATTCCCATCCTCGCCGGCTAGATCTGCAGCTTTAAAGTGAAGGTATACTAGATCGTAGCCTTCCAATGCTCGGATGCAAGCTTCGACCTTAGCTTTAAAATCGCTCTCATAGGTACCGGTTGCTCCCTTCACTTCGATTACATCCATACCCACATATCTAGCGACCCCCCTATAGAGTGGGCCTCCAGCTATACAGCAAGCTTTCAGGCTATATCTCTCATCGATCCTAGGTGCATACTCGTAGAAGCTAGCCCCTCTGACTAGTATAGCGTTCGCCTGAAGCTTCCCCTCTGAAGCTCTCCTCCTATTAATCTCCGCTTTCGATAATATTCTATGAGCATCCATCGATATACGGTTTACAAGCTCCGCAGTCCTCCTAGCTTCCACACTCCCATCGAGAGGCCTGCACGCTAATATCGAAGCTCCATCCCTCTCAGGATCCGTATCCGATACCATCCAAGACAGCCCTTCACCACGGATAACTAGAACCCCTCTATGCTCAACCCCAGGATAGAAGTATACCTCCACACCAGGTATCCTCAACTCTTCGTTTAGAAGCTGGAATAGCATACGTGAATCATCGCTCCCTATCCTACCCGCTCTCCTATCGATAACTGTTAGGCGGCCATCTACGGTAGCTAGATTCAACCTGAATGTAAGATCGCCAGGCTTAACACTTACACCTAACCCTAAAGCTTCGAAGACCCCCCTACCCCTATAATACTCGTACGGGTTGTAGCCGAATATCGCTAGATGTGCTGGCGCGCTTCCAGGCCTAACCCCTGGAGCTATCGGGTCCATAATACCGCATATACCGTTAGCCGCTATGAAATCCATAGAGGGCTTTCTCGAAGCCTCCAACGGTGTCCTAAACCCTATATCCTTTATCGGCCTATCCCCCAATCCATCGCATATTATCAATACGATCTTCACAGATATATCGCAGCCTCCAGCCTACTCCGGAAGCTTAGTACCACATTTTATACAGAATCTATTCTTAGGATCGTTCGGATAGCCGCAGTTAGGGCATATCTTAGGAGTTAAAGGCGTCGGCTGCGGTTTAGCTACGAGCGGTGGAGCTATAACTTCAGGTTTAGCAGCCTCGGGTTTAGCTTTCACCGGCGGCTCATATTCGACTTTCAACAAAACTATATCGCCTACAGATTTAACCTGGCTCCACGGTATATCCCTCTCGGTATCCCCATACTTTATGGTTATAGCTAGCTCGACTCGATCCTCAGATAGTTTAAACGATAGATCTTTAACCTCACCTATTATATAGCCACGCTGCTCGACGACCTTTTTACCTACAACATCCCCCTGCCGTATATATCTAGCTTCAGATCCACAGTTCAACCTTTAACCCCTACTACAACTCCAGAGCTATATGCTAATAAGGCTTCTCTAAATATCCAGAGTTAGGGATCTTCGACTGCAAAGTTTAAATCTTAGCATATACCGAATAGATTCACCGGACGCTTGGGGTTAAGCCTTGCTTAAAGGTAAGCTATGTACTCCTAGATGCGAATTTTTCAGATGCCGTCAGAAAGCCCTTAAGTGGCGGAGCGATACGGCTTGGTGTATGGTATCTGGAGACCCATGTATAGGATATAAGTGCAACTATGCATCATGCGAGAGGCGGAAGATGCTCAACGATGGAAGATGCGGGTTAACTATAAAGAGCGAAAGCAGCTTGAGTTTAGAGGAGATAGAGAGGGAGACAATGCCTAAGGTATCGGTTAGAGTTAAAGGTAAATTGACTAAGAAGCTGAAGTTTGAAGATCTAGTTTAGCGAAGCTGAAACCGTACATAGCCGATACGGTAAACCTATACTCCGTCGTAGCGGCATATATTTTTTGTGGCTTCCAGTACGGGTATCTATTTAAATAAACCCGTAGCCTTAGGGTATACGCTTGATCTATAGGATATGTCTAAACCATTCTGCGAAGGGGACTACACGCTGCTCTACCTAGATAGAAGGAGGAAGTATCTAGTTAAACTTGAGAGGGGTAAACGGTTCCATACCCATAGAGGCTTCCTAGATCTAGATCAGGTTATAGGTAGACCTGAAGGTGTAGCGGTCGAGGGTAGTATGGGCGTCAATTTCTACGCGTTCAAGCCGTCGCTATGGGATTATGTAGAGAGCTATGAGAGGCCTACACAGATACTATACCCTAAGGATATAGGTTTTATACTAGTCTACACGGATATAGGTCCAGGTTGCAGGGTTTTGGAGGCTGGGGTAGGCTCAGGTGCTCTTACAAGCTTTCTAGCCTACCATGTTAGACCTACAGGAAGGGTCTACGGATATGATGTAAACCCTAGATTCATAGAGGTTGCTAGGAGGAACCTGGAACGTACGGGTCTTCTAGGGTATGTAGAACTTAAACTAGGAGATGTGTATGAGGGGGTCGATGAGAGGGATATCGATGTAGCCGTATTGGATGTCCCATCACCATGGCTAGCTCTAGACCCGGTGTATGGATCCCTTAAACCTGGAGGGTTCTTCGTAAGCTTCAGCCCGACTATAAACCAGGTTGAGAAGCTTGTGGAATCTATAGAGGCGCATAGAGGTTTCATGGTGTTGAACATCTTGGAATCCTTTACTAGAAGCTATAAGGTGAGGAGGGGTGAGACTAGACCTGAGACAACTATGATAGCCCACACCGGATATCTACTATTCGCTAGGAAGCTATCCCTATAGCTTTAGAGGCCTAGCATAGAAGCTACGTATCCAGGATCGTATTCTATCAGGTCGTCTAAACCTGAACCTACACCTAGGAAGAATATAGGCTTCCTAAGCGTATACGCTATATTGAGTATAGCGCCACCTTTAACATCTGCATCCATCTTCGTTATTATCGCTCCGTCAACACCTACGTACTTGTTAAACTCTACCACCTGATCTACTATATCGTTACCTGTAAGAGCATCACCGACGAATATCCTTACATCAGGGTTAACAACCCTAACGATCTTACGCATCTCATCGAGGAGGTTACGTCTAGTCTGCATCCTACCGGCGGTATCTATTAGGACGATATCCAGCCCTCTCGCTTTCGCATACTGTACGGTGTCGTAAGCTACAGCCGCAGGATCGCCTCCATAAACCTGCTTAACCAGATCCACACCTACCACTTTAGAGAGGATTTCAAGCTGCTCGATAGCCCCAGCTCTAAAGGTATCGCTGCACGCTAATACGACCTTAAAACCGCTATGTTTAAGCCTCCATCCAAGCTTAGCTATAGTTAGAGTTTTACCTACACCGTTAACCCCTAGGAACAACGCTATGTAGGGTTTACTAGACTCCCGTACAATATCTTCGAAGCTCCTCTCAGGCTCTACGGATCTAAGTATATCGAGTATGGATGCTTTCAACGCAGATTCGATCAAATCCCTCCTATCAGAGAACCTAGCTATCTTAACGCCTAGAATCCTATCCTCGATGAGGCTGCATAGAGATTCAGCTACCTCGAAAGCGACGTCAGCTTCTATAAGCGAGTATTTCAACCCTTCTAGATATCCATGGATATCCTCAGGTTTAAGCTCTGTTTCAAGTATAGTGCTTCTGAACCTATCTAGAGCTTTCCTGATAGCTTCAAGCAGTTCTCCCGCCCTCCATAGATCTGCTCAGTTCCGCAAGCCTCCTCCTAGCTTCCTCCAACCTCGTAGCTACGTTAACCAGCTGCTGCTGTAGGCTATCCCTAAGCTTCAGAATATTGTTGGCTCTCTCCTCTATTACCTTCATAGCATCATCCACCTTCTTCTCGACGTATACATTACTACCCATATTCAGTAGGATGTTCTCTACATCCACGATGACGCATTTGATGTAGGATCCGGAGCCTACCGTTACCAGAGCTTCTATGTTAGGCTTCTCATTCCTAAGAGAGTTGAGGGTATCGTATGTCTGCCTATGCTCGTTATAGGTTGCTTCAGCTATAGTTAACCTCTGCCGGATATTCTCCGCAGTCTGCTCTAGTATCGATATCTCAGCTATCAGCTGCTCTATCTCCCTCTCCATCTTCGTACGGCTATCCATCCCCATATACCTCCACGTTCTCAACCTTCAGATTGCGCCTCTTCACCTTATGATGGCTCCCCACGTCAGAATACAGCTTCTCTAAGGCATCCTCAAGGCTTAGAGCTCTAATCTCCTTAGTAAGCTTAGTCTTGAATATACCTACCCTGTAGGAGCAGGTGATCTTAAACGTCTTAATCTCGCCCATAGCAATCTATCTAACCTTAAATACAGCTTCTAGATTAGCTTTACTCTTCTACATGGAATGCTTCCGTTATACGCGCTAACTCGGAGCCCTTGGTAGCATCGCTTACTATAAGCCCGTAGCTATTCGCTACAACCCCTATCTTAACGAATCTACTCCCATAGTTTACAGTCCCTTTATACACGGGTACCCTCAATACATCCCTGATAACCTGCTCCTCCTCAGATGATATCATAGGATCGACGAGGACACCTCTATTCGTAGCTACAGCTAGACTACCTATATACGGTAGATTCTCTATACTCCCCATCTCAACCTCTATATCCAGCGTATCGGATATAATTTTAGCCTGCTCTCTAGATAGACGTAAACCTGAAAGGCACCCTGAATCGTTTAATAGGAGGAAATTACCTATAGCAGTCCATCTGCCGGGTAGTATTGCCATCCTCACATCCCTAGGGAGATACATCCTTATCCTTTCAAGCTCACCATCATCTACCAGCTGCGGTAGAATTATACCGTTAGAGTTAGCGACGGTGAATATTCCTATAAGATCTGATTTGTAGACTGTAGTCTTAACGATCGTATCAACCTTAAACGTCTCCGCGAATAGCCTGGTATCGCTATCCATAGTCGACTCTGGACATACGATAAACCTATCGGTTGCTCTAAGATATACGCCTATACATGTCCTTCCATAGAAGTTGTAGTGGGAGAGGGGCAGAAGATTCTACACCTCCTCAGCGGGGTATACTGTGTATACATCCTCCTCTTTTACAACCCTAACTTTAACCCTGCGAGGAGGCTTCTCCCTACCCCTACTCCATATCAACCTGTTCAGCTCTTCAGATATCCTTACACGGCTACCCTCCTCGGCTTCCACTCTAAGATGACGTTCGATAAACCTCTTCACGATCTTCACAGCTGTCGGAGCTCTATCTGTCCAAGGAGCCCTCCACGCATCTCTAAGAGGTATGGTGTAAATTCTTTCTTCAGAGGGACCGCCGCTCATAGGCATACCCCAGGCTATGCTCCTATCTTAACCCTCCTCCAATGCCTCCTTGTAGGGGTAAACCTAAACCTACCTAAAGTTTTCGCTACAACCCATACCGGCACCGTCCTACTCCTCCTCCTCTCAGCTATAAGCCTCCTCTTCCTAGCAGTAGGCTTATGCCTAGCCATACCTATAGCCTCCATATGCGCGTCTCACGTTTCTCCGTAGACACAAGTTTAAGTAGGATCTGCTTAAGAGCCTCATCCGTGATAGGTGTAGGTATACGTCCAGTTTGAGCTGCTTTTATAAGTTCGAGTTCGAGTTGACGAACGAAATCGGGTTTCACCATTCTAAGGTTAGCTAGCCTCTGTCTAGCTTCAGGTGTGAGTATCTGGGCTAAAGCTATCTGTATACTCCTTTCACGCTCAGCTCTAAGCTTCTCCTCTTCAGCAGCTCTTTGAAGCTCTATTAGCCTCCTACGTTTAAGCTCCTCAAGTTCGGCATCATACTCTTCGTAGCTCAACCCTCATAATACCTCCCGATCCCCGGTAGAGGATTCTTCTTCAAAACCTCGTGAGCAACCCTATCCAGTAGGGATCTACCTTTAGACGTTAAAACTCTACCTTTATTACCATACTTCTCCACTAAACCAGCTTTCTCAAGCTGTAGAAGTATAGCCCTTATAATCTTCCTACTAGCCTTCCTAGAGTGGGCGGGAGCCCTACTCCTCCTCCTATCCGAGTACATACACGCCAACCTCTCTATACCGATAGGCCCATTGACGTATATCTTCCTTAGAATAGACGCCGCCCTAATATACCACCAATCACCCCTCTCTGGAGCCTTCTCTTTAGCGACGCCTGTCTTGACTTGAAGGTACCATGGAGGCGGCGTTATCTCCTCTACGCCTTTCAATACCTCCGCCAACCTCTCCAGTAGATCTGTAGGGTGTACTTCGTATACAGTCGTCATCTACTCTTCTAGGATTCAGGAAATTCTGTATATCTCGTATATTAGTGTTCCTCTGCTACAGCCTCGAGGATTTTATGCTCGTACCCGTGTAGCGCTCTCGCAGCTTCGACGAATGCATCACGCTCCTCCTCCGCTAAATCCCACCTCAGAACCTCATCCACCCCTCCCCTCCCGACTATAACCGGTACCCCTATACTGATATCCCCTAGACCATCAACATCTATGATCGCCGAACAGCAGAATAGCTTTTTCTGATCGAACAACACGGATTCTACAAGTTCGACCGTATGATGCGTAGGCCCATAAACGGTTGCACCCTTCCTACCTATAATCTCTAGAGCGAAGTTTAGAAGCCTAGATTCTATCCTAGATCTATACTCGACGGGAACCTCGAACGGCTTCCCACCGATCTTCACCCTACTGAATAACGGTATCTGGTGCTCACCATGCTCCCCTATAACGTATCCTTCGATCTCATTCAGCGGCAGCGAAAATTCTTCTGAGAGTATCAATCTAAACCTAGCGGAGTCGAGCTGACAGCCGCATCCTATGAAGCGGTATCTAGGTAGACCTAGCATACGGTAGAGAATATAGTTCATAACATCTACCGGGTTCGTTAAAGTGATAAAAGTGGATTCTACCTTAGATTCGAGGAGCTTACGAGCGACCCCCGCTATTATCCTAGCGTTATCTTCTGCTAACTGCATCCTCGATACGGTATCCTTCGTCCTAGGCTTACCTGCTGCTACGACTACGACATCGGATCCATCTACATCGCTATAATCGCCTACCCTAATCCTAGGCTTACCACGTATAGCTACGGCTTGGAGTATATCGTATCTATGTCCTACAACCACATCTAAAGCTACATCCACCAGCACTAGCTCGTCTAATATACCTCTCACAGCTAACTCGTATGCTATACATGAACCTAGATTTCCTACGCCTATAACCGATACCTTCAAGCCCTACCTACCCCTTCGACGTTAAGCTTCCCAGAATATACGAGATCCGTCCAGGAGCTGTAAGCGTCGACTATAGTCATATACGGTTTAACTTCGACCTCCCCCCTAGCACCGCATGAGCTGCAGACGATCGTAGCTACACCCCTACCTCTATCGATATTCACGGATACCGATCTCCGACCGCATACAACGCATGGGAAAACCTTAGGTAGAGATCTTACTACGCGTTTCACAATCTTCCTCCTACGCCTCTTCCCCATCCCTTCCACTCCCCGATAAAGGCGATCCACGTTATTCTTGAACATAACCCTGTCTTAAAGTTAGCCCCCCCATGGAGGGTAAGCCTTAAGTTCTAGGATTAACCAAGTAAAGGTTGGTGTCTAGACCATGTCCTTCTACCAATATATAGACTACCTGTTAAAGGAGAGGAAGAATCTAGAGGATAGAATTAAGTACATGTCTAAAGCGGAGCTCGTACAACTAGGTAGACAGCTCCTAGCTACGTATAGGCAGAGCTTGAAGGGGTTTGACGAGTGGTTTACAAACTTCTACGTCATGGATAAGATGGATATAGATATGCTTAAAGATGTTGTATTAAACCTTATGCGTATAGGATTCCAACTCCTAGAATACGATAGATACATCACATGGCTATGGTATGAGAAGGAGGAAGCTGAAAGACGTAAGATGCTCGAAGATAAAGGTAACCGCACCCATATAGTCTGATCATATATCTTCAAGGATGTGAAGACAGCTTGCCTACTCCTAGCTTCGAAATACCTAAGATACCTGAACCTACAGCTGTAAAGCTAGAGGCTAAAACCTCTACTTTAATCCTAGTAGATCTGCAGAACGATTTCCTCCATCCTAACGGAGCGTTATATATGGGAGATAGGGCGCGTAGGATTATCGACACCGTTAGAATCCTCCTAGATAAGGCTTCATATAAAGGTGTACCGGTTATCTATACTCAGGATTGGCATCCCCCGGATTCGCCTGAATTCGATATATGGCCTAAGCATGCAGTTATGGATACATGGGGTTCCGAGATAATAGAGGAACTTAAACCGAAATCTGTATCATTCACCGTGAGAAAGGAGGCGTACGACGCATTCTACGGCACCGGGTTGGATGCACTACTATCGTTACTGAAGGTTAAGCATCTAATCGTAGCAGGGGTTGTATCGAATATCTGCGTACTCCATACGGTAGGTAGCTCTGCTTTGAGGGGGTATAAGCCGTATATACCTATCGACTGTATAGCAGCTCTTAACGATTTCGATCAACTCCTAGCCTTAAGACAGATATCCTTCCTCTACAAAGGCGTGTTAACAAGATCGGATCTCCTAGATTTCTACTGATAGAGTCGAAGTCTATATCTGAGGGGTAAGCTCCACCACACCATCTCTACACGATAGAATCTAACGTTAAGTACTAGTACTTGACAGAATATTTTCTCGTTTAGCTACAGTTGTAGCGGTTAGGTAGGAGGCTTCGAGTTGGGTAGGGTTGAAGAATACTTGAAGGGGAGGGTTGCATCGGAGGGGGCGATCCATATAACTTTAATCGATCCTGAACGCGGAGCTATCGAGAAGCTGGTGGATGTAGCCTGTAAAGCTGAGAAGGCAGGTACCGCTGCGATAATGATCGGAAGCTCGACTCTTGCCTCACCACTCCTACTAGATGAGCTTCTAAAGGAGATGAAGCCACGTTTATCGATACCGACTATAATATTCCCTAACAATATAGTAGCTATCACTAGGCTGGCGGATGCTATATGGTTCATGTCGCTACTTAACTCAGATAATCCATATTTTATAACGGGAGCGCAAGCTCTTGCAGCCCCCATCGTTAAGAGGTATGGGCTGGAGGCTATTCCTATGGGTTACATAGTGATGGGGGAGGGGGGGGCTGCCGGGTTTATAGGCTGTGCGAGGCCTATACCTTATGAGAAACCTGAGATCGCGGCTGCATACGCGCTTGCAGCTCAACTTCTAGGTATGAAATTCGTCTACCTCGAAGCAGGCTCAGGTGTTAGGAAGCCTATCCCTCCAGAAGTTGTGGGGGCAGTGCGAGCTGCGATAGATATACCGTTGATAGTAGGTGGGGGGTTAAGGACTGCCGAGCAGGTAGAAGCTACTGCAGCCGCAGGGGCGAATATAATCGTTACAGGTACGATTGTAGAGCGGATAGCGGATGTAGAAGAGTTGATAGATAGATTCGTCGAAGCAGCTGCTAGGGGGGCTGAAAGGTATCGTAGAGTGCGGTGAAGCTTATCTGAAGTATTTCACGGAGCTCGAGAAAGAGCTTAGAAGAGCCCTCCTCGTAGCTAATATCGCTAGAAGTAGGGGGGTGGATCCAACCCTAGAGGTTGAGGTTAAACTAGCTGAGGATATGGCTGAAAGAGTTGAACTCCTTGTAGGCCCCCCGGATGTAGCTAGCTATATACGTAGATCAAGGAATTCGATGGGTAGGGAAGCTTTAGCTTTCAAAGCCGCTGAGGATATAGTATCCGGTATACTGGGATCGTTCGAACCGGAGGAGGCTGCTGAGCAGGCTTTAAGGACTGCGCTCGCTATACTTACAGAAGCTGTAACCGTAGCGCCTGTGCAAGG
>JAWCGL010000003.1:0-21277 GCA_038857155.1 Bathyarchaeia archaeon | reverse complement strand
CTGTATCTAACCCCTCTTAGAGCTTTAGCATACGAGAAGTATCAGGAGTTTAAAGTCGACGAAGAACTTGCATCTAAGCTTGGATGGAAGGTAAAAGTGGCTTTAACTATGGGTGATTATGATAGTGAAGATCGATGGCTTTCAGATTACGATTGGATAATCACGACTAACGAGAAATGTGATTCTCTGATGAGGCATAAAGCTCCATGGCTTAAGCACGTATCTTTGGTGGTAGCGGATGAAGTGCATTATATAAACGATCCGGATAGAGGTCCAACCTTAGAAGTGCTTCTAACAAAGATCAGGTATCATAAGCCTGAAACACAGATACTAGCTTTAAGCGCTACGGTTAGGAATGCTGAGGAGATAGCTAAATGGCTTGACGCAGATTATATCGTATCCACCTGGAGACCTGTGAAGCTTACAGAAGGTATCGTATATGGTGGACGGATACTGTTTGTCGATGGTTTCGAGAAGATGCTGGTAGGTGGACTCGACGACCCTATACTAGATATAGCGGTGGATACTATCAGGAATGAAGGGCAGCTCCTCGTATTCACGAATACTCGGAGAGACGCTGTCTCGATGGCGAAGAAACTATCTAGAGTAGTCTACGAACTACTAGATAACGAAGATAGGGTTAAGCTTAGATCGATATCTAAGATGATCTTAGAAGCTGGGGAGGCTAGGATACCTCACTCAGATATACTATCGGAGCTTATACGTAGAGGGGTAGCGTTCCATCATGCAGGGTTGCATAATATACATAGAACTCTTATCGAGGATTACTTCCGTAAGGGCCTCATTAAAGCCTTAGCGGCTACACCTACGTTAGCTGCAGGCGTAAATCTACCTGCTAGAGTCGTAGTAGTCTCTAGCTACTATAGATTCGAACCGGATGTAGGCTATCATGAGATACCCACTATGGAATATAAACAGATGGCTGGAAGGGCTGGTAGACCTAAATACGATAAGGAGGGCTTCGCTCTACTAATCGCTAGAGATGAAGATGAAGTCGAATATCTTATGGATAGGTATATATGCGCCGAAGCTGAGGTTTTAAGATCGAAGCTTAGCTCGGAGAATGTATTGAGGAGCCATCTACTCGGGGTTATAGCTTCGGAAGGCTCGATCAGTAGGAGTATGCTCTACCGCTTCTTCGGTAAATCTTTATTCGCGAACCAGAATCGTGTGGAGAGTATCAAGCAGTATCTCGATAAGGCTCTTAGATTCCTATCGCAGTATCAGATGGTGGAGGTCGATCAGGATATCTTCTACGCGACGAAGCTAGGTAGAAGAGTATCTGAACTCTATATAGATCCGCTTTCAGCCGTAATCCTCGAAAGGAGCCTTCATATCGTTAGAAGCCCTACGGGTTTCACCCTACTCTATATCGTAGCTTCGATGCCTGATCTAGAGCCTAAACTATATCCTTCAAGAACCGATGTTAGAAAGCTTGAACCAATACTAGATAGCAGGTATAGCGAGCTACCGTTAGATAGCGAATGGTATACGAGCGTAGGTTACGTAGAAGCTCTAGCACGTCTTAAGACCGCTCTAACCCTGGAAGCTTGGATAGAGGAGGAAAGCGAGGAGAGGATCTACGAAGTATTCCATGTAGAGCCAGGCGACCTTTTTCGGTTAACTTCAACTGCTTCATGGCTTCTCTACGCGTCTTCAGAGTTAAGCCCGCTAATAGGTTATAGCGATTTAAACGGTGAATTCAAAATACTCAAAGATAGGATGGAGGCTGGTGTTAAATCCGAGCTACTACCCTTAGTGAAGCTGGAGAGTGTAGGTAGAGTTAGAGCTAGAAATCTCTTTAATGCCGGTTTCAGAAGTTTCGAAGATTTACGTCGTGCTAAGATCGAAGATTTGGTAAAGGTGCCGTCGATAGGAATGGCTATAGCGCAGAAGATACTAGAACAGGTTAAGAATCTATATTGAATTTCAGGCTTCCTCCTCTTCCTTTTCAGATATTTCCTCCTCTAAGCTTTCTGTCTTCATAAATCTCTTAGCATATGAGGTTAGATAGCCTGCTATAGCATTTCTAAGGAATTTAGATTCTATGTTCAAAACCTTGGCTACAAGCTCCTTATTCTTATCGAAATCCACGGATATCTGATCGCCATACTTCTCGAATATCAACTTCGCCGTTCTCTTCACAAAGGCAGGTCTTATGTTACCTATACTTCGTCACCCCTCCCCGCTTCTACATCTATCTAGCCTTAGAAGATACGAGTTTAACCTTAGGCTGATTTAAATCTTTAGTTTCACCGACCTTCAGCCCCCTATCATAATCTAAAGCGGCATATAGTTTTAAATTTCTCAAGTCTCTATAGGTACTAGATCTATATGGTCCTATCGGCTAAGATATTCAAGCTAATCGAGGATACGCCTATGGATAGTATAGCTAGAAAGCTTAGAGAGTATAGGGAGGAGAAGGTCTACGAGAAGATGGGAGTCAAACTCGATTTGGTAATCGAAGTTAGGGATATAGTAGCTTCTAGCGATAGAGTTAGAGCAGTATTCTGCTTCGATAAGCCGATATTCGTGAGACAGAAGGGAAGGCTTACGCCGATCATAAGAACGTATGAAAGCACCATAGTTTTCAGATACTTCTCTGGGCATACGATCCTAACAGTGTTGGAAAAGAAGCATCGTGCGAATATGATCGCGAATAAGATAAGCGATATACTCTTCATAAAACGTGGCCTCGTAACTGAAGCTACGATCTCGACCGAGGATATGAGAAAATTTCACGAAGAGAACCCTGAATTCACCAAGGTTATATTCTTCGACAGCATCGATATACCTGGGATCAGCAAGCTTTCACTCTATGGAGATAGCTTAAAGGATACAGCCCTCTATATGGAGTATCTAAGACGTGGGAAGATATGGTATATCGTAACGACTTCTAGGAGTTACGGGATAACGGTAGGTATAGCGCGTAACGGTATAGTGGTTGCATTCGGGAATGTAGGCGAAAGCGACTTTATAAGATTCATAGAAGACGAAGTTCTCCCGCTTATACAAAGATGATAGGAATAACGCTAATAAGCAGCTTCGACGTTATGAGAGAGTTACGTCGAATAGAGTTTTTAGGAGGATTACGCTTTGGGAAAGAGGCTTGCAGTGCTGGATGCTGAGAGATGCGTAGGCTGTCAAATGTGTATGTTTGCATGTAACCGTAGATTTTCATCAGGTGGATATGGTAGGTCTGCTATCCATGTTAGAAGCGTAGGAGGCGTCGAGAAAGGCTTCACGGTGATCGTCTGTAGAGCATGCGAAGATCCACCATGTGCTAAAACATGTCCTACCAATGCTTTGAGGAGGAGGGTTGGCGGAGGAGTAATACTGGATCCATCTAGATGTATAGGGTGTGGGAGGTGCGTGGATGCATGCGTAATAGGAGCCGTATTCTGGGATGAAGAGAAAAATAAGCCTGTTATATGCGTACACTGTGGATATTGTACGAGGTATTGTCCATACAACGTCATAGGTTTAGAGGAGGTGTGATACCGCATGTGGAATGTACTCTACATAGATCTATCTAGAAGAGATTTCTGGGTTAAAGATAGGAGTGAACTATTCGGTAGATGGCTTGGAGGTGTCGGTGTAGCTATACAGCTCTTCAAAGAGGAGGTTAAGTCTGATGTAGATCCGTTAAGCCCTGATAACGTGGTAGTATTCGCCGTCGGGCCTCTAACATGCTTATACCCTATGGCATCTAAGACTGTAGCCATCTTCAAGTCACCCTTAACCGGGAATCTAGGTGAAAGTCATGCTGGAGGTCGAAGCGCCGTAGCGATACGTATGGCTGGATACGGCGCGATAGTTATCAAAGGTGCGAGCGATATGCCTTTATACCTGACGATAGGCGATGGATCTGTCAGGTTTAGGGATGCCTCAACATTGTGGGGTATACGTAGTACAGTAACCGTAGGCCGTATACTTAGAGAGAAGGAGATTGGGAGAGGGTTAAGAACCATAATGCGTATCGGTAGAGCTGGGGAAAACCTCGTAAGGTATGCATGCGTCGTAACAGAGACTTACAGGCATTTCGGTAGGTTGGGATTAGGAGCTGTTTTCGGCTCTAAGAAGCTTAAAGCCCTAGTTATCTATGGTAGGGGGAGTATACCTGTAAAGGAATATAAACTCTATCGTAAGGTATACGATGAGATATATGATCTCGCCGTCAAGAGTGAGTTGATGAAGAAATACCATGATATAGGTACATCGATGAACGTGAATATGCTCAATACCATTAAAGGTCTACCAACTATGAATCTTAGATATTCGAGCTTCGATAAAGCTGAGCTTATAAGCGGGGAGTATCTAGCTGAGAATAGGTTGGGACGTAGAGTTGCGTGCAGCCACTGCCCGATTGCTTGCATCCACCTAGCAGCTTTAAGGGAGGCATATGAAGGGGAGCCATACTTCTACAAGACTACGTATATTTCATACGATTATGAGCCGATCTATGCTTTAGGATCTATGCTCGGTATAAGCGATACCGATGGTATACTTAGACTCTTAGATCTAGTCGAAATCTATGGTCTAGATGCTATGAGTACTGGTGTAGCTTTAGCATGGGCTACAGAAGCGTATGAGAAAGGATTGGTGACAGTTAAAGATACGCTCGTAGAGCTTAGATGGGGCTACGTCGAAGGCTATATGCAGGCCGTACGGTATATCGTAGACCAGGTTAGCCAGTTCTATAGGGATCTAAGTCTAGGTGTGGATCATGCATCTAGAATCTATGGTGGAGAGGATTACGCTCTGGCTTTCGGTGGGAATGAGATGCCTGGATATTCGACTGGGTTTGGAGCATACCTAACATATCTTACAGGTGCGAGACATAGCCACCTCGATTCCGCAGGCTACAGCTTAGATGAGAAGCTTTTAGGTAAAAAGTATCCTCCCCCCGAGTATCTTATAGATAGGTTGGTAGAGGAGGAAGCTTGGAGGCAGGTTCTCTCAAGTTTAGTCGTATGTTTCTTCGCTAGAGGTATATATACGGCTGATAGGGTTTCCGAAGCATTGAAAGCTTTGGGTATAGATCACACTAGAGATACGCTGATAGATCTAGGGTTTAAGGTATATAGAGAGAAGTATAGGGTTAAACTGGATTTAGGCTTTAGGATGGATTCCCTTAGGATACCGAAGAGAATCTTAGAAACCGAATGTTGTGGTAGATCGATAGATGGAAGCTATCTTAAAGTTGCGTTGAAATGCTTCGAAGAGAAGATTAGAGGGATGCTATCCGAGACTTAGCTTAAATATGTTTGTGGGTATACGGTAGGTTGATGTCGAGAGGTCTTAGACAGTTTCTAGAGGGGGTAAAGGTAGAGAGGGTAAGTAAGCCTGTCTCCACCGAACTATGCGTAGCAGATCATCTCAGACGTCACAGGGGGCCAGTATTATTCGAGAATATCGAAGGCTATCCGGGTTATAGGGGTATAGGTAATCTCTGCTATTCTAGAGAGGTGGTGGCTGAAGCTTTAAAGGTTGATCCAGATCTGTTGATCGAGAAATTAGCTTCAGCTCTAGATAGACCTGTAAGCTACGATTACACCGATAACGCACCGTTCTTAGACAACCATGAAGACAATCCTAACCTTAAAGAGGTTATACCTCTAGCTATCTTCCATGAGAAGTACCGAAGATACTATACTACAGGCACTATAGTGCTTGCTAGGGAGCCGCTTGATGGTAGGATGAACGCTAGCTTCCATAGATTAATGTGGATAGAGGGAAGTAGGTTTACGATAAGGTTAGTACCGAGAGACCTCTACAGATTCTACATGTGGAATAAAGAGCATGGAATGGATACTAGGGTAGCCGTTATATGCGGCGTTCACCCCGCTATATGCTTAGCAGCTGCTACCTCGTATCCAGATCTAAACGAGCTATCCTACGCCAGAGCCTTCTATGAATTCGAATGTATTAGGATCGATGGGCTTGATATACCCGTAGATGCTGAATTCGTTATGATAGGAAGTATACTGCATGATGAGGAGTGGGAGGAGGGGCCGTTTATCGATATAACCGGTACATGGGATAAAGTTAGGATGCAGCCTATACTGGAAGTGGATCGTGTATATTGGCGTAGCAATCCGATATGGCATTTCATACTACCAGGAGGTGTTGAACATAAACTCCTCATGGGCTTACCCCAAGAGCCTAGGATATACAAGATAGTTAGAAATACGGTGCCAAACGTTAGAAAGGTATACCTTACACCTGGTGGATGCTCATGGCTTCACGCAGTTATATCTATAGATAAGAGGAATGAAGGAGAAGGAGTTAACGCTGGTTTAGCAGCTTTAGCAGCGCATCCAAGCTTAAAACTCGTCGTAGTAGTCGATCCGGATATAAATGTGTATGATCCAGAAGAGGTGGAGTGGGCGTTAGCTACTAGGCTTCAACCAGATAAAGGTGTGCATATCGTGAGAGGAGCTCACGGATCATCTCTCGATCCCTCGACTAGCAAGACGGGTTTAACTTCTAAATGGATTATAGACGCCACCCTACCGGTGGATGCTAGGAGGGAGGATTATAGGAGGGAATGGTAGCAGGGTGTTACCTCTAGAGTGGTGATAGATGCTTGTATCTATCTAAGGATGAGGAGCGTATACTCAAAGGCGAGTATGGCTACGCTAAACAGAAGGCTATGGAGATACTGGTTGCTCTAGGCGATCTCTACGAAGCTGAAAGATTGATACCTATATCGTCAGCTCAAATAGCTGGTGTAAGCTATACATCCATAGGAGATGAAGGTTTAGAATGGGTTGAAAGCCTCATTGACGGTAGAGTCGAGGTGTTATCGACGTTAAACCCATCAGGGATGGATCTAGATAGGTGGAGCATCATGGGTGTACCTATGGAGTATGCTTCTAAGCAAGTTAGGATCGTAGAGGCATACGTGAAGCTCGGGATCCTACCTATATGTACATGTACGCCGTATCTATCTAGTAACCTTCCTACACCTGGAAGCCATATAGCATGGTCAGAATCATCAGCCGTAGTCTTCGCTAACTCCGTATTGAAAGCTAAGACTAATAGGGAGGGCGGCCCCTCAGCTTTAGCAGCAGCCCTCCTAGGTAAGACACCTCTCTACGGGCTACATCTAGATGAGAATCGTAGACCCGGTGTATCCGTTAAGGTTGAGATGGATCTAAGAGAGGTTTGGGAGTATAGCGTACTCGGATTCTATATCGGTAGGATACTGAAGGGAGGAGTAATACCCTTTATCGAAGGATTGAAGCAGTGCAATCTAGATAGGCTCAAAGCTATAAGCGCATCTATGGCTTCCACGGGTGGTTTGAATATGTTCACTACAGATATACTCGGCGATACTAAGCCTACTCCGTGTGAAACCCTATCATTCGATTACTCTATGTTAAAAGAGACTATCGAAACTTTACCAGATGCCTCTACGGATAGAGGTAGCGTCGATATTGTATGTCTAGGTTGTCCACATCTATCGTTAGAGGAGCTTAATACTATAGCTTTTCTCCTCAAGGGTAGGAGGGTTAGGAGCGATGTGAAGCTTTGGTTGTTTACGTCTAGAGCTATATACGGCGTAGCTGAGAAGTGCGGCCTAATAGATAGGGTAAAATCTGTAGGTGGGGAAATATATAGAGATGCATGCCCAGCTTTAGCTCCGCTATCATTTATGGGGTATAGGGTTATGGCTACCGATTCACTTAAGATGTGGTTTTACGGTAGACATCTAGCCGGGGTGAAAACGGTATTCTTACCGACTACCGAATGTATAGATACCGCTTCGAGGTGATTATCCACGCGTATAAAGTGTAGGCGTCTCGTAGGTGGATATGCTGAAGGATACTCTCTAGTATCCCCCGAGCCTATAAGCTTCTTCGGAGGAGTAGATCCTTCGACTGGTATAGTGATCGATCGCTTCAACCCTATCAGAGGCGAGAGTATAGCCGCGAAAATATTCGTATTTCCTAGAGGGAAGGGTTCGACTGTAGGCTCATACACGCTCTACAGGCTTGCGAAACGTGGCTTTGCTCCTAAAGCTATGATCTGCCTGGAAGCAGATCCTGTGATAGCCGTAGGTGCGGTATTAGCGGGGATACCCCTCCTCGATAAGCCTGAATCCTACATCTTCAAGACTGGTATGTACCTTAAAGTTTACGGTGATGAAGGCTTCATAGAGATAGTATCCTAGCATGTAGAGGTTCACCCTGCATGTATCTCCACTATATCCCCATCCCTAAGCTTATGATTCAAACCTACTTTCATAAAGTTCGCGCCATCCGCTCCGCTCCACACCCTTGCGTACCTGAACTTCTCCCTCAACTCTGTATGTATGATCGATGCTACATCCCCTACTGTAGCCCCCTCCCTTAATACTACTGGCTTAGGGCTCGGGAGCTCTCCAGGCTTCTTGGTGTACACCCTTATGATCCTCATAACCTTCAATATCGATGGAGCGACTAGATCCAATCCTTCACCTGTAACACATGATACGCCGATTACAGTTAGCCTACCGCCTATGCTATTCTTTAACCTTTCCATATTCCTCCTAGCATTAGGTAGATCTATCTTAGAACCGATCACTATCGTAGGCTTATACTGGTATGAACCGAACAGCGAATCTTCGACTTCATCCAACGTAATTTCGCCGTGAATCTTCACTATAGCCGAAGGTATTCTGTAGCTTATCAGTAGCTTCCTCAGATCGTCGATAGTAGAATCTACGAGCCGTCCTCCTACGATCCTAATCCCGCCTGTATCTGCTCTCTCTACCTCGACATAACCTTTAGGCTCCTCTACGAGTATCCTAAACTCTTTAAGCTCAGATATTATCTCCACGAAATCCCTAACAGGATCATCTGATAAATCCACCATGACGATCAAGCAGTCGGTAATCCTTATCAAGCTTAAAGTATTAAACCCTCTAGCGTAACCCTCGGAGAACCTTCTGGTAAGCGGCGGTATCTCTACAAGCTGTATCCTTACGTCGTTGTAGATCAGCATTCCTGGTATAGGCTTCAAAGTCGTGAAAGGCCTATCTGAGACTTCAGGTTTAGCGTTTGTTAAAGCCGATAGTAGGCTGCTCCTACCAGAATTCGTGTAACCTATGATGGCTGCCTGTACATCACCGGATTTCTCGATGATTAGGCTTTCATGTCTACTACGAGCTTTAGCTTTACGCGTATACTCAAGCTCATCCTCAAGTTGAGCTATCCTACGTTTGACATAGGCCATAAGCTTCTCAGTACCTTTATGCCTGGGGCATAGAGCTAGGAATTCACGCATAAGCCTTATCTTCTCTCTAGGATCCTTAGCAGTCGTTACTTCAGCCCATTTAATCTTTGCTCGTACAGGTAGATTCGTAACCATACCCTCTAAGCCTTCCCTATCTAAGATAGTATGTCAGGATCCAAAAATATTTTGAAGGATCGGTGAAACCCTAAATAAAGATTCCCAGGATATATCTCAAGAGGGTGGATATATGATAACAGTTCTAGCCGGGGGTGTAGGTGCGGCTAGATTTCTACAGGGTCTCGTAAGAGTTGTAGATCCGAAGGATATCAAGGTTATAGTGAATACAGCTGACGATATAGATATCTACGGGGTGCATGTATCTCCGGATGTGGATATAGTAACGTATACCCTGGCTGGGATATTCGATGAAGATAGAGGATGGGGTATCAAAGGGGACACCTTCAACTTCGTCGAGAGTTTAGCTAACTTTAAGCTTGAAAACTGGTTTAAGCTAGGCGATATGGATCTCGCTACATGCTTCTACCGTACTATGCTTATGAACAGAGGCTTCAGTCTTACAGAAGCTACGCGTATGGTATGTAAAGCTCTGAACGTAGAGGTTGAAATACTACCCATGACTGATGACTCTGTACAAACGTACGTAGAGACGGATATAGGTGTGATGCATATACAGGAGTATATGGTTAAGTATAGATGCGAACCTAGTATACTGGGGGTCGAATTTAGGGGTGTAGGGGAAGCCGAAGCTACGGTCGAAGTTTTAGAAGCTTTAGGGGGATGTAGCGGAGTTATAGTATGCCCCAGCAATCCCGTAATCAGCATAGGCCCCATATTATCGGTTAGAGGTATCAGGGATAAGCTTAGGGAAGCAGGCTATCCTAAGGTAGCGGTCACGCCTATAATAGGTGGGGCACCTGTTAAGGGTCCTGCAGATAAGTTTATGAGGTTTCTCGGGGTTGAGGTATCCCCATACGGTGTCGCCTGGCTCTACAGAGATTTCCTTGATGGATTAGTAGTAGACATAAGGGATTCATTTCAAGCTGTAAGGGTGGAAGGGCTTGGGATAAAAACTTTAACTACAGATACTCTGATGAAATCTATCGAAGATAAGGTTAGATTAGCGAAAGCTACGTTAAATCTTATGGAGATTTTGTGATGAGCTTCGCCGTAATACCTGTTAAGAATCTTAGGTTTTCTAAGAGTAGGTTATCCATAGTTATGGATGATGAAGCTAGAGCTAACCTGACGTTAGCGATGCTTGTAGATGAGCTTGAAGCTTTGGAAGAAGCGTCCATCGAGAGGATAGTTATAGTTTCACCTGATAGTAGAGTGGAGAGCTTAGCATACGAATATGGTTTAGATTTTATAAACGATAACGGTCTACCACTTAACGAATCTTTAAAACTAGCTTCATCCTGGGCTTTAAAGAAAGGTATGCAAACGATGATCATCCTGCCAGTAGATATACCTTTGATAAAGGCTGAAGATATAGAGGCTGTATCCGAGATGACAGGCTTAAGCTGTGGTCGTGGTATCGTCGTTATAGCTCCGTCTAGAAGATTCGATGGGACAAACTTACTCGCGTTAAAACCGTTTAAGGACTTTGATTTTAAATTCGGTAAAGATAGCTATAGGCAGCATCTATACGAAGCGGCTTCGCTTGGGTTCGAAGTATACGTATACCTATCTGAAACAGCATCGCTTGATGTGGATATAGTAGACGATCTACTATACCTCTATAGGAGGATGGATCGTAACAGCTTTACGTTTAGTTTTCTCGAGAAGGTATTGAGAGAATCCATTTCCCAGATCTAAACCTAAACCTATTCTTAGGATCCATCCTGAGTATCATAGATAAACTCCTCTTCGAAGGTATATAGAACCCCATCTCAGAGAGGAGGAAGTATAGCACGCCAGTGGGTTGAGGGCCCCTCTCGGCTATGATCTCAAATGAAGTATCTCTTACCTTCTCGGCTATATCAAGGTATCTAGGTCTCCCCCCTACATGCATCTCTCTAAACTCTTTTGTGAATTCACCGTACTGTTCATCTCTCATCTCCATCATCCTGTAACGGCCTGATAGCGAAGCTATCCTCTGAGCTATAACATGGTAGCATAGCTTAGTTTTTCCATCCACTACGTTGAAGTAGAAATCCTCGCAGCTACAGTAGCCTGAAGCTGGTAGTATGAAGCGTTCTCTCTCCCTCCCCTCGACTATCCAGAGAATTCTACTGCTAGGCTTGAATACGTATAGTTTAACCCTCCCCTCCATAACGGTTTTAATTGCTCTCTCTACTTTAGATTTACCAAACTTAGACGATAATTCCCTCAGTAATTTAGAATCTAGTATACCCTTACCCTCCCTAAGAATCTCTTTGAGCTCCTCCAACTCTATTTTCCGAGGTATACCGCGATCTACTTAAATACTCCGCTCATCTATTCATCTTAAGCTTCGATAACCTCTCTAAGTTCTCCAAGGTTTGGGGGCTTGGCTCCCTTATATCGATCCACCCCGCCTCCGTAGCTTCCTCTAGGAGTTTAACCATCCCTTTCCCCCTAGCTATAATGACGTTCCACCTATCGAGACCTAGGCTACCTACGGATATATCGGCTAACCTAGCTGTGAAATCCCTACAAGATAGACAGCAGTTGTATGGTCTCACTGATGCTTTCTTGACAGGTATCTCGAACACCCTGCCATCTGTAAGCGTAACTATGAATCTGCCACGTTTAATATTCAGCTTGTATAGAGATTGTTCAGGTAGGTTAAGCTTAGAAGCTAGAGTGGATCTAAGGCTATCGTATGGGAAGGCTTCGAAGCAGAATAAACCGACTATAAGGTTTAACCTAGCCTCTAAGCCTCTAACCCTGTATTGTGAGATCCTTCTAGCAGCCGTAGCTATATGCGACATACCGACGCATGCTACACTCTTTACCCCTATCCTACTGGCTTCCCTAAACTGGTAGAAGATAGGTGCAAGGCTGTACCTTGAACCTGCACATCTTATAACATCCTCTACGGTGGTAGCGATCGATGGAACGGGTTTGAACGGGCTATCACTAGACGGCTTTGTAGCTAGAATAGCATCTACCAACCCGGATTCTAAAGCATAACATAGTATGGATGTAACAGTACCTCCATCTTGAGCTACATCTAGTATCCTCGGATCTCGGCTTCTAGATTCATAGATCCTCTCATAATATCCGCATGATTCCTCTAGAGGTTTATTTAACCCGAATATCTTCGCTTCAATTTCATCCTGATTGGTAAGAGTTTGTGGGCATACATTGTAGCAGAGGCTACAATTGACGCATTCACCTACGAGTCTAGGTTTAAATTCTGATAGATCGAAGGCTATAACCTGTATGGGGCATACCGCATAGCAGGCGGCACAGGAAGTACATAAACCGACTGAGATAACGTTCCTATCTAGATCCTCGAACCCGATTCTCATCCTAGCATCGGTTCTACTAGACATCACCTCATGGAGGTTTAACGTTTCATTTAAAAAATGTTTCCTTCTCATAGTATAGGTTATCCGTATCGGATCCTTAACATAAACATACAGGCTATGTTCAAGCTAACTGCTCCATGAATTCTATCATATCGTATAGATCTCCCTCCAATATTTTGATTAACCGGCCTGATCTAACCATGTATACTGCTATGCTTTCAACCCCTTCATGATATATGAATAAGCTGGAGTATTTTATCAATTCCGTATAGGTATCCAGAGGTCTTAAACTAGATGGATACCCGGTGTAGTATCCTTCAGCTGTATCTATTACAGCTATCCTTCCGCCTTGAGCTGGTATAGCTACAGCCATATGTCTCCCCCCATCGATTAAAGCTATATCTAGAATCCATGTTACATACTCCCTTCCATGCATATACCTCTCATAGGCTTTTATAAGCGCGTAGAGGAGTATAGTTTGATCTTCGCTATCGCCATAACCACGTTTAAGGGTCTCCGTAGGTGAAAGGATTATCCTATCATAGGTTTCTGGTTTATAGTAGCCTGCCTCTAATGATGAAGCTGTCGGTGGATACGGTATAGGTGGATCGTTTGCGTATCCTACATGGCTCCTCACATACATGTATATCTCCTTGATAGACGACCAGTAATCTGACGGATATGTTATAAGGACTTGCACGAGCGATGCGAATCTACCTATCTCATCATCACTTAAAGCTCTAGGTATAGAATCTGGGAAGGATAGGTATGATAGCATGTATCTACGCCAAGCCTCATAGTTTCCAGATAGACTCGTATATCGAGCTTTGATAGCTTCATACGATTCTAGAAGCTTATCATACGATGATCTAAGCTGGGTATACTCGAGTTGGATGCCTCTATAGCTTATGTTAAGTTCGTCGAAGGATCTCTGGAGGATGCTATAGTTTTCAATTAGGGACTCATACATGGTTTCCAGCGTGCTATAGCTACCGTTAAGCTGATGATACATGTATCGAAGTATCATGTAAGCATCCATTAGAGCATCATACTTAGATTGCAGCTCGTTATAATGGCCTTCTAACTCCTCATAGAGCATCCTTAAATCATTATACTCATAGGATACGTCCGTATAGCTGGAGTTCAACCGTACATAGCTATCGTTAAGCTGCCTATACCTTGATAGCAGATCGTTGAAGCTTCCTTCAAGCTTGCGATAATTATTTGAGAGGGATATATAATCGATTCTCAGCTTATTATAATCGTTCAATACTAGGTTATACTTGCTGTTAATGTAAAACGCAGATGCTACCCCTAGGATAGCTATAGCTAAGGATGCTACTACTATGAATCTATAGCTAAGCATAGACACCCCTCGATATAAATGATACGCTATACATCTATCTTAAATGAGTATCTACGATGCTCGATCTAAGTATCCTCATAGGGTTCACGGATTGAAAATCTCGATACCCATTTAGTGAACTTTAAAGCCTCTCAGATACGATGTTAGATTTAGCTATGAGGATAGGAATACTTACTAGGAATCCTCAAGCCTGGTGTAACCTTCAGCTTAAACAGGCTATGGTTAAACTTAACGTGGTCCCGGTATGTTTCGGCTTCAAGGACCTCATGGGAACTATAGGGTTAAAGCTCAGTGTAACGCTTCATGGAAAGCCTATAGAGGATGAGGTATCCGCAATCATCGTGAGACCTATAGGTTCAGGCTCACTCGAGCAGATAATACTCAGGGTGGATCTACTAAAAGCTATAGAAGAACTAGGAGTGAAAGTTGTGAATAGAGGTGAAGCTATAGAGAAAGCAGTCGATAAATATTATTCGCTTCTACTCTTAGAAAGGAATGGTGTACCCACACCTACTACGATAGTAACCGAAGGTTATGGTGAAGCTTTAAGAGGATATAGGATGCTCGGTGGGAGTACGGTGTTAAAACCGTTATTCGGATCTAGAGGTGTAGGTGTAGCTAGGGTTGAGGTTAACGATGTAGCTGTAAGGCTCTTCAAACTTCTATCTAGTCAACGTTCGGTAATATATCTGCAGAGCTATATACCGCATGGATTCTCTGATATAAGAGCGTTTGTAGTAGGTAATAGGGTTATAGCATCTGCTAGGAGGATATCTGGATACTGGAAGACGAATGTAGCTCAAGGTGCATGGACTAAACCTGTTAAGCTGGATTCAGAGCTAGAGGAGATAGCTGTGAAATCTGCATCCATACTTGGATGCGAAGTTGCGGGTGTAGATATAATGGTTACCAGGGATGGAAGCTTCTTCGTGAATGAGGTTAATAGCCAGCCTGATTGGAGAGGTCTACAGTCGGCTACAGATACAAATATAGCAGAAGAGATAGTAGGCTACATAGCATCTAAGCTTAAAGGGTAGAGATGTATCTCCTCAGAAAATCTACACTTCTATACGCATTCCTGATAAGATCATATTCGCCGTGATACGTCTCAAGAACAGCTACTCTTGGATCCATACTCATGATAGGTCTTAGTAGGTTAGCCCACTCGATCGAACCTAACCCTAGCTGGTAGTGATCTCTATCATCCACGATATCGTGGAGATGCACTGCATACACCTTGCGACTAAATCTTTTCATAAAGTTAGACGGTCTATCACCGCTCCTATACGCATGTGCGATATCCAGTGTCAACATAACCTCGGGATAGTTATCTAAAACCTCTGCTAGGATCGTATGATCTGAAAACACATATCCACGATCATCATTCTCTACCGTTAAAATAGCAGAAGGCTTAAGAGCTGAAAGCTCTCTTAAACTCCTGACAGCATTATCTACGGCGAAGTCTTTCTCTATGCTGTAAGCTAGGTTTCCACCTAGATGCAGTTCATAGTATAGAGCATCTATCGCCTCACCGGTTTTCACCATACGTATAGCATAGGATACGCTAAGCCTTCTAACATCCTCCAGGGGTGCTGAAAGATCGAAATTCTTAGTAGGTGTATGAAGAGCTATCTCTAAGCCGTATGAAGCCATCACATTACGCAGCCAATCTGGATCTAGGTATTCAGCTTCAGGTGAGCAATGGATCGAAATAGCTTCGAAGCCTAACTCATGGGCTCTAGCTAGGAAGGAGTTAGCTCTACCTCTACTTACCTCCGGAGGAAGAGGTATAGAGAGCAGCATCGAATATCCACGATTCCCTCTACTGGCTAGCCAGTAGATATAGGTTTTACCATGTATGATGCTAGAATATCTCTATCTCGATGGGTATGAATGACGTAAATGCGTTGATACGCCTTCGAATCTATTATCCCCTTATGATTCGTTTGCTCGAAGATTCGGATAAGCGGGATATGATCTATACATTCATGCCATAGATAGATTTAACATAGTTAACTCCCCATCCTGTGTTGAATTATTCTTAGTGTAGGATGGGGATAGCTGTTCAGGTATCAGGTATATGGAAGGCTACATGCTATATTATTTGTGGAAAGGAATTTAAACGTCGCTCTTGATACAATATCTGTGGTTTACGATGGTATATCTATCATCTATAATCCTTGCTGGCGGATCATCTAGAAGATTCGGTAGATCTAAAGCTTTAGTAGAGGTTTTAGGTAAGCCTATGCTCGGCTACGTATATGATGCTGCTTCATCGATATCAGATGAAGTACTGGTAGTTATATCTAAGGATATAGATCCATCTCCTATAGAGAGGATAGCGTCTGATGCCAGAATAGTTATGGAGGATTATGAAGCTTCAGGACCTTTGAGAGCAGCGTTAGAAGGTTGGAGGAATGTTCGAGGTGAAAACTCTATACTGCTTTCATGTGATATACCGTTGGTATCCCCAGAGCTTCTATCTATACTATCTGAGACTATGAGTAATACATTCGATGCTGTGGTACCTAGATGGCCTAACGGCTTTATAGAGCCTCTCTATGCAGCATATAGAGTGAAACCTGCTATCGAAGCAGCGGTTAAAGCCTTAGAGTTAGGTGAGAATAGGTTTATGGATATGATTCAGAAGATTAAACGTAAAATATACTTTTCAACCGTAGCCGTAGAAAATATTCTAGGTTCTACAGATACGTTTCTTAATGTGAATAGCGTCGAAGATCTCTGTAGAGCTGAAGGCATTCTAAGGAAGATTCAAAAAATTAGCTTTGAAAGATGAGCAGCTACCACCGACTCTACCATACATAGAGAGCTTAGTATCGCGTAAGCCTTACGACTACAACTCTATTATGCGAAGCTGAATAGTGTTTATTAGCTTAATAATGTAAACCCATATATCGGGTTATGAGCGGAGCGGTATGGTGGAGGGACGTCGAGAAAGTAGCGGATATATTTAGATCGAAACCCATAGGCTATATAGTAGCCGTTAGAGGATGGATACATAGGCTTAGTAAGATTGGTAGAGTAGCGTTTATAGGCATGCGAGATGGTAGCGGGTATATCCAGATTTCTCTAAAACGTAGCGAGAAACCAGAACTCTTCGAGCTCGTAGATAAGCTAAACATAGAGGATGTTATAGCGGTTAGGGGTATAGTCGTAGAGGATAGACGTGCACCTGGCGGTTTAGAGATTAGAGCATACGATCTGGAGGTCGTATCAAAATCTGGTGTATGGCCTATAACCAAGTCCGCCGTTAAATCTCCAGGTTTCCTATTTGATAAGAGGCATCTATGGATTAGAAGCCCTAGGGTTCGATCCGTATTAAAGGTGAGAGCTGAGGTTTGCAGGCTTATAAGAGAGTATATGGATATGAATAGCTTCATAGAATTCCATGCACCGATATTCGTTAAATCTGCATGCGAAGGTGGAGCTACACTATTTCCTGTAGACTATTTCGGGGATAAAATCTATCTTACCCAGAGTGCTCAGCTATACCAGGAGGCAGCTATAGCAGCTTTTGGTAAGGTGTATACTCTCGGCCCATGTTTTAGAGCGGAGAAGTCTAGGACTAGGAAGCATTTAACAGAATTCTGGCAAGTCGAATGCGAGATGGCTTTCGCAGATTTAGAAGAGGATATGAAGACGTTGGAGGCTCTGTTAGCCTATATATGTAGAGGGGTTGCAGAGAGGTGTGGAGAAGAGTTGAGTATACTCGGCGTACATCTTAAACCGCCTACTACCCCCCTACCTAGGATAACGTACACCGAAGCGTTAGAGATAGCTAGAGGTAAAGGCTCAGAGACTGTTTGGGGTGAAGATTTCTCTAGTAGAGATGAAGCGTTAATATCGTCTGTATTCGATAAACCGTTCTTCGTAACATACTATCCTGCCTCTACTAGGAGCTTCTATCATATGCTAGATCCATATGATCCTAGGGTAACTCTCTCTTTCGATCTTATAGCACCTGAGGGTTACGGCGAGCTTGCAACCGGAGGTCAACGTATATCGGACTACGATATACTGCTTAAACGTATACTGGAACAAGGGCTTCGGAAGGAGGATTTATCATGGTATACAGAGCTTAGGATGTATGGATGTCCACCGCATTCAGGCTTCGGTATGGGTATAGAAAGGCTGGTTAGATGGATCTGTAGGCTACCTAGCGTTAGGATGGCTATACCCTTCCCGAGAACCCCCAATAGAGTTGAGCCATAAGAGTTTTCTAGTTGAAAATATCTATTCTCAAGATGCTATGGCCTCTAAGATCGAGGGTACTATGAAGTTCGAAGCTCCAGATTGGGATTACATTTACGAGCTATGCTTAGAGCTCGCCGAGTTGGTAGAGAAAGCTGGGTTTAAACCAGATATTATAGTAGGTATCGCTAGAGGAGGTTGGATACCGGCTAGGCTCCTCTCAGACTTCCTACTAAACCCGAATATAGCTAGCATAAAGGTCGAATTCTATATAGGTATCGGTGAGACTATGAACGAACCTGTAGTTACGCAGGATATACCAGTGGATGTTAGAAGTCTGAAAGTTCTAGTCGTAGATGATGTAGCGGATACGGGTAAGAGTTTGAAGCTTGTGAAGGAGAAGCTTGAATCTATGGGTGCAGGGGAGGTTAAAGTAGCTACCATATACTATAAGCCTTGGTCTATATTCAAACCGGATTTCTACGTGAAAACCACGGATGCATGGATAATATTCCCGCATGAAGTGAGGGAAGCTATAGAGATACTATACAGGAAGTTCAAGAGTGAAGGTAGAGGCGTAGAAGATCTACGTAGACTCCTCGTCGAAGCAGGTTTGAAACCCCTATTAGTCGATAAGTTTCTCGGATGGACAGCTAGACATGGATAGGTTTCATATCGAAAACTATACCGTATACGTGCTAGGCTTCAGAGATCTTTACATAGAAAGTCCTGCTAGCTTTATAAGGATACTTAGAGAGACGTGTAAACCCGCAGAGATTCAGATTCTAAGAGCCGATTCGATTCTTAACCTCGAACATATACGTCTCGCTATACTCTACGCTCTGAAGTCATTCGAGAGATCGGTAAACATAGCTAAAACCCTGACTTTAGAAATCCTCCTAAAGATAGCGGCTGAAGATCAGATCGATAAAGCTTTAGCCAAATCCGGGTTGAAAAAGGGACGGCAGGACATCGTTATCATAGTTTTCTCGGAGAATCGTGAATATGCGGAGGCTGCTCTAAGCAAAGTTATAGAGATCCTAGGCGAAGAGACTGGGCCAAATATGCTGAGGGACATAGACGAAGAGAAGATTAAGAAGATCATAGATTTATTCGGTATATCTGAGGAGAGATTGAAAGCTGAGTATATGTACCCGGATATAGAGGCAGCCCTACTACATATACTTCTAGAGGATATGGCGTTAACGATCCTACGGAGATAGCTATGGATCCTACCTAATAGTACCTATATTCCTCCATCAGCCTCTCTAGAATCCTCCTAGCAGTCCTAGTTAATTCTATAGATAAAGCTTTATCTAAGCTAAACCAGCCTATCTCCATACACTCCTCGGAGCAATGTTTAAGCTCACCAGACGGGTTTCTAGCCTCGAACACTACTATAACATAGTGATATTTAACTAAGTCGCCCTCCCTGAGTATCATGTCGACCACATCCAAGATACGATGTACATCAGCATTCAACCCAGTCTCCTCCTCAAGTTCCCTTAAAGCTGCCTCCCGAATAGTCTCACCAAGCTCAACTAACCCACCAGGTATAGACCATAAACCCCCGCCAGGCTCAAACCTCCTCCTAACCAGAAGTATCCTATTATCTTTATCCATCAAAGCTACAGATACAGCTACCATAGGCATCCTAGGATAAGCCCTCGCGTTAAAGCTAGACACCAAACGATACCGCCTCTCGAAGAGATAGTTATCGAAGTCTCATAAAGTAAAAGGTTAACTCGAAAGTTAAAGCCATGAAGAGGATATATATAGCTCTTAGCTCCATCTATAATCCGGAAGTCACACCTATATCCACACATCGAACCTCTACAACGACGTCTATCCTCACCCTAAAGCTTAATATGAGAGCCTAAACATCCCGTTAGATATGGGCCCGTAGCTCAGTCAGGTAGAGCGGCAGGCTCTTAACCTGTTGGTCGGGGGTTCGAATCCCTCCGGGCCCGCTACCTTTTAGACTCGGAACTTTTGCATGGGCTCATATGACTTATGATTATACTGACAGTCTATGGTTAGAGTAAGTTATCATGTCTATTCGCTGGATGATTCTGATATTAATCGTCGATTCGAGATCGAATCTAACCGAGCCCATATGAACTGGTATACCTCCTCTAAAATATCCCTAAAAATTTTCACCTTCTCTTACTCACCCCAAACATGCTTATGATAAAGCAAAAATGCACCGTTATTAACAAGAGTCAAACTTCCAGTCATAACAACACTCTTAACACCATCAAAATGCTTCAAAGAAGAAGCAAATCAACATCATATTTACACCTAAAGGAAGACATAAAATAAATAAACACCGCACTAAGCATGAAATATCAAAAACTATGAAATATTAACAATGAAAAGCCGCTAGCTAACTCTCAAAGATTAAATTCTCTAAAGATTTATCATTCAATACTTAAAGAACTTGTATTTGGGGCCAGATGCATAAAGTGCACTGGTAGAAACAATACAAGGGATAGTGCTATTAGTACAATCTTAAGTTTTTTGATGTGGCTAATTTTCTAGAGAGAACTAGTAAAGAATAAATCCATAATTCATATGAGTAGGAGCTCCGCTTCTTTTAGCGTTCCCTTCATCGGGTCTGCTTCTAAACCGAAGGATTCTAGAGCTGTTACGCCTAATATAATCTGGTCTTCACCCTCCCCTATAACCACTGTTACCATCCTCCCCCTCTCATAATCTCCATTCTAATTTCGCTTATATTCTTCTCAACATATCCGCTAAAAGCTCTAAACCTCCTCTCAATCGGCTTAACACTTAATTCCTCAAGCCCTCCTCTAGGTATAACGCTATATATAGCTCCCGTACCAACTATACCATCTACCACAATAGTCTTTGTGGGAGAGAGCGGATTGAAAACACCAAATTTAACTCTAATGAAACTCAAGGAATATCATTCTCACTTAATACTGATATAACAAAATAATTTAAAAATTTCATTAAG
>JAWCGL010000002.1:0-22502 GCA_038857155.1 Bathyarchaeia archaeon | reverse complement strand
AAACCATCTGAATAGTAGGTAGGATACCCTACCATCCACCATCCTAGGTATAGCTACTATAAAGCTCTTCCTAACCGCTGTAGCGAGCCTCCCTGCACGGACTATATCCGTAGGATCTATAGCGTAATCCCCACTCTTAACTTGGACTAGGTATGGCGCATGATCTATGCCAGGTCCATACCTGTATATAGCGAAATCGCTTCCAAACTTTATACCCGTAGATACTATGTAGCCTCTACCCCTTAGATCCCTGTACACCATATACTTTAGATCGAAATCCTCTATCCTACCACGAGCATAGCTTTTAAGCTCATCTACGCTTATACATCTACCGGTATACTGATCGTAAACCTCTATCTCCCCCTCCTCTAGGAGGTGTAATCCTTCGACTAGATCGAGTATGAGCGGTGAATCTATATCCACACTCTTAGGTTTACCTACACTTACAGGTCTACCGTAGAATCCCTTGCGGTATAACTCGGATCCGCCTCTACAATCCCATACTATAAGCCTATCGCCTACGAGATAGGCTTTAACCCTAGATTCGGGCAGCATCTCATATCAACCAGGTAGAGCTTCTACCTAGATAATTTTGGATCCAGTTAAGTTTAAAGTTACATCCAGGATTTAAGCTTACTTTTACCGGTAAGGTTCATGTTATTTACCGAATTGGATGGTAATACTTAAATACAGGAACCTAGACGAGAGTCCAGCGTAGCGATCCCCGTGAAGAAAACGGGGGCTTCCGGCTCCCTGCAAAACGGTGTAATGAAGACAGATGAACGAGGGCCTCGACTGTAGAAAGGTTGAGCCCCGCAGAATGCAGCTTTACGGCGGAGCATATCGTATTGGAGGCGTATGACATGACAGAGAGAAATCTGCTGTCCGCTGGCAAAACTTCGGCCGCCCTTTCCTCCGGATTTCTACTTGGAGTTGCCGCTGGTCTAATAGGCGTGGGTGGAGGCGAATTCAGAATCCCCATACTCCTTTATCTGATAGGCCTCCCAGTCATAACTTCGATCGCTGTAAACCTCCTCGTCGGCCTATTAACAGTGGTTGTCTCCTTTCTAAGGCGTCTCCAACTCGGCCTACTAAATGGACACAGCCTCAACTTAGCACTGGTCATGTCGCTAACTTCAATAGCCGGAGCCTACCTTGGAGCGTTGCTAACGGGGAAAATTTCAGAAAACCCCCTGAAACGGGTTTTAGCCATATTCTTAATTATTGTGGGTTTAAAAATCGGGCTTGAGCCCCTCGTTGAATCCCCCATCACGTTTCACTTCACCTTCGGATTCTTGGAGGAAACAGCCTTAGCTGCTTTAGTCGGCTTGGCTATAGGCGTGATATCTGGAGCCTTAGGCGTTGCAGGCGGCGAATTCAGAATCCCCGCCCTGCTATACGTTTTCGGCTTAGACATAACGGCTGCTGGAACAATAAGCCTCTTTGTCTCTATACCTACGGTAGCTTCAGGCTTTATAAAACATCGTAACATGGGCCACATGAACAGAACTGCCGCGATAATCGCGGTAATCATGGGGATAGGCTCAGTTCTAGGCGCTTTCATCGGAGCCTCCTATGCAGGGGCTGTTGAGAAAGATGCGCTAAAAATCCTCTTAGGCGCAATCCTCATTTTGGCGACGGTCAGGATGGTTACTAAACCATAAAACGAATCTCCCTTATGCAAAATTTTTAAAATAAAAAGGCTGCCTGATTATAAATTGTTATAAAAGCTTATGGAAAACCTATAAAATATAATAAATAACTTACATCCTACTGGTAAAAATGGTTTTCTTAAGCCGTTTATTTCCGTTGCAATAATGATCCTGATATATTAGGTATATTCCTCTAGCATCGAATTGTCGAGATTGTTTCAATGCGGTTCGAGATCTTAGAGGGGTATAGCTTTATCGGTCTACTGATAGGGGTCGGAGGTGGATAGACTGAAGATGGATTCTACCCCTTTAGATGAGCTTTAAAGCCTGCTCTACGTTCGATACTTCCACTACCTTAACGTTATAGCCTCTATCCTTGAGGTAGGATTCTATATTCACCTGTCTAGGTACGAGGTATCTTATCGTGAATATGAATGTCCTCTCCTCCCTAACCTCCCATACTACATCTTTAGATTGTCCTGGGGGTACTAGAAATAGCTTCGCTCCATGTTCGGCTGCGGCTAGAGCTTTAGCTAGCACACCTCCAACCTGCCCTACTGAGCCGTCAGGGTTTATAGTCCCGGTCATGTATACATCGCTTGGAAGCTGCCTACGTTCTAGAGCTGAGATTATAGCTAGGGTTATAGCGAGACCTGCGCTAGGCCCGTCGACCACTTCAACCTCCCTCTCCCCCCTCACATATACTACGTAGTCATACCTTGATACGTTAACGCCTAATATACGACCTGAGACTTCGACCGCAGCCCTAACGCTCGATTGTAGATCTATACCTATCCTAGGATTCGTATTCACGTATACATCGCCCCTCCCAGCTCTAAGATCTACCCTAACCTCTAGGACGACACCTTCATAGCTAGCTCCGTAACCCGACTCCACCACCCTAACCGCTACCACGTTAACGGTACTGGAAGCTAACAGTACTCCTAGCCCTTCACCGCCCTCCATCTGCCTATATATACTCCGATAGTACTCCAGCTGGGTTTTCGTCATATTCAAGCTCTCTTTGAGAGCTTTAACTTCATCTGCGAGATCCGATATCTTCCCTGTAAGCGTATAGTTCTCGGTTACAGCCATAGCTACTAGTAGCGCTAAAACTACGTTGAACCCTAGACTTAGAGCTAGTAGAGATCTAGCCTCCATCTTAGAGGTATCTTAGGGGTATAGTAAGCTATAAGGATTATACGTAGGATTGTTGTGGATCAATAGTAGTATGTTCTGTATCTAGGCTCCTTAAGCTTTGTGAAGCTTCGATCGTGGGATGCCTCGCATACACCCCTCAGGATGCAGCCTCCTACACACGTATAGGTTGTAGACTGGGTGAAACTGCATATATCTCTGCGAGTGCATGGAGGATTACACGATGGATCTCTAACGGTGCAGCAGCTACGTCCGAGGTTCCAGAATATCGCATCGACCTCCCTAGGTTTAAACCCTGTCTCATATACGATTACCCGGTAGGCTTCGATACACCTACCCCTTATAGCGTCGTGCGTTATGCTAGATACGAACCTACCTTTAACTATACTTTCGAGTATATCCAGATCGGCTATCCTAACCATACCTGTCCTTAGAGCTATCCTCTGTAGATGGTAGTCTACACCTACATCCATATGCCCATCAGAATCTATGAAGGATGCTAGTTCTTCAAACTCTATGAGGGATGCTAGCACCATAGTCTTCTTAGCTAGGGGGTCTGAGAACGCTTTAAATTTCGAGAGTCTATCCACGAAGCCTCCGAAGCCGGATAACCTATACCCTGAATCTTCGATAAGCTTAGATACCCTCCCATCGTAGAGCGCTCTGAGCATCTTAGCTGTATCCTTGATCAGGCTTAATCTTTCGTCTATACATGTGAGGATACCTCCATCGAACCACCGTCTAAACCCCTCTAAGCTTAATCCCTCCATACGGTCTGCATCGAATGTTTCACCTCCTGTAAGCTTTCGAAGCATAGCATGGTATATGTAGTCGCTTCCACGATGGTACTTTCCATCGATATAACCCCGTACACGCCTAGTATCGTAGCATATGGCTATGAAGTATAGTAGGAGGCGTAGCTTATACTCTAGGCTTACAGGTATATTCTCTAAGGTTTTACGGTAGATTACCCCTACGGATTTAATCTTAGAAGATACGTCGACGCATCTACCTCTATCTACGTATGCTATCCCGCTCACAGCCGGGGTAAAGATTTATCGCTCATCAAGGTTTATAGTTTAGCTTACCGGTGAAGCTGAGCTTGAGTTGGATCGATACAGCTTATAAGGCTTTGGATGAAGCTTCGAGAGCTGGCGTTGCATACGCGGATGCGAGATGCCAGGAATACGTATACGAGCATATACTGGTGGAGAACGGCTCTTTGAAAGAGTATTCTAGGACTGTTAGGAGGGGTTTAGGTTTAAGAGTTCTACTGGATGGATCTATAGGCTTCGCCTCTACGAACGATCTATCGGCTTCATCTATAGATGAGACGGTTCGGTACGCTATATCCGCCGCTAGGAGTATGAAGGGTAGCGTAGAGCTATCGGCGAAGAATCCTATCAAGGCTAGGGCTAGATCGAGCTTCTCGGAGAACCCGTTAGACCCTACACCAGAGGATAAGATCGGCATACTGCTATCTGCTAACCGCGAATCTATGATCGATGGCGTTAAATCTACCTCGACTAGATTAGGTATACAGTATGATCGTAGGCTTACGGTATCTACGGATGGATGCGAAGTTGAGGTTGAATGCTTCCTAGTAGGTCTAGGTCATATGAGTGTAGCCTACGAAGCTGGTAAGCTTGAGAGAGTCTACGATAGCAGATCTAGGGTTTCAGGGTGGGAGTTCATATCGAATACCGATTGGTGCGATTACACTCGAGGTATAAGTAGGCTAGCAGTCGAAGCTGTTAGATCCCCTACACCTAAGGCGGGTGTATACAGAGCTGTAGTGGATCCTGAGCTTATAGGTCTAGTTATACACGAAGCTTTCGGTCATGCGGTCGAAGGCGACCTAGTAGCTTCAGGCTCGTCTATACTAGCAGGTAGGCTGGGCGGGGTCGTAGCCTCACCCTACGTAACTATAATCGATGATGGGTTAATCGAGGGTGGATACTACGTACCATACGATGATGAAGGCGTCGAGAAGAAGCCTGTGATAGTGGTGGATAACGGTGTATTGAAGGCTTTCCTAACGCATCTAGCTTCAGCATCTAAGCTTAGACTCGATCCTACCGGTAACGGTAGAGCTCAAGACTTCCATAGCCAACCTATAGCTAGGCAGACGAACCTCTATATGAAGCCCGGGGATTATAGATTCGAAGAGCTCCTAGAGGATGTAGGTGAAGGTATATATCTTAGGGGTATGGGTGCAGGTGGGGGTCAGGTTGATCCAGGTACAGGATCATTCACATTCTCGGTAGGCCCATCGTATATGGTTAGGAGGGGTGAGCTTGCAGAGCTTGTAAGAGGTACGGTGGTATCTGGTTTAATCCTAGAGACTTTGAAGGGTGTGGAGGCTGTAGGGTGCGATCTATCTATGGAGACGTCAGTCTTCGGTGGATGCGGTAAGGAGGGTCAGATAGTTAGGGTCGGTGATGGGGGGCCTCATGTGGAGATTAAGCAGATATCTGTCGGGGGTGGCTAGGTATGCTCGATTTGGAGGGTATGGTTGCTAGAGCTGAAGCTCTAGGTGCATCCGAAGCAGAGGTATACTTTAGGAGGGTTAAGGTTCTCACCGTTAGGTTCACCGATAGATTGGAGTCTGTAACGGCTAATTCTACTTCCGGTTACGGTGTGAGGGTTGCCGTCGGTAGGAGGGTTGCGGTGGTGGGTGTGGAGGATGTAGCCGAGGAGAGTCTAGAGGATGCTGTAAGATCTGCTATAGCTATAGCTAGAGCTACACCTGAAGATGATAAGTGGGTATCCCTACCTAGGGTTATCTCGGTATCCAGCGTGGAGGGATGCTTCTGCCCTAGGACTGCTAGCATAGGTTTAGAGGAGGCTGTGGGGATAGCTTCAGAAGCTATGCAGGGTGTATACGAAGGTTCGAGTATATCTAAGCCCGTGCATGGAGGGTTCGAGGTGGCTGTGAGGGAGGTTGCGGTAGCTAACAGCTATAGTCGAGCTATATCTAGGATGGAGACGGTTACAGATCTATACGTAGTGGCTAAAGCTGAGAGGCTAGGTGAATCTGTAACCTTCACTAGATTCAAGATATGCCGTTCGGTGGATGCGTTGAACGCTAGGATTCTAGGCGTCGAAGCCGGGGCTGAAGCTCCTAGATTCCTAGGAGCTAGGGGTATGGAGGAGGGGACGGCTAGGATCGTACTGCATCCAGAGGTTGTATGCTCGATGCTAGAGGTTATGCTATCCCAGCCTCTATCGGCTGAAGCCGTTCAGAAGGGTAGATCGCCTCTAGCGGGTAGGATAGGTCAGAGTATACTCTCAGAGAAGATTACGATAGTCGATGAGGGGGCTGTAGGTGGATGGGTTGGAGCTAGAAGCTTCGACGATGAGGGTGTAGCTACCGAGAACAACGTATTGGTGGATAGAGGTGTACTTAGAAGCTTCGTCTACGATACCTACACAGCTTATATCGATGGTAGAGAATCTACCGGTAACGCTTGGAGGAGCTTATCCTCGACGCCTAGGCCATCGCCTAATATGCTAGTCCTCAAACCTGGAGATTCATCTATAGATGAGATGATAAGAGAGGTTAGGGATGGATACTATGTAGTCTCGACTATAGGTGAATGGCTATCCAACCCTATCTCAGGCTTGATGCAGGCTACCATTAGACATGCGTACAGGATACGTGGAGGAGAGTTAGCTGAGCCTGTTAAAGGCGCTGTTATAACGGCTGACTTCTACGAAGCTTTCGGTAGAAACCTGCTGCTAATCGGGAGGGATCTAGCATCTCTAAGATCATCTGCAGCTCCAGCCGTAGCTCTAGAAGGTGTCAAGGTTAGCGGTTGACCTCGGCTATGGATGCCAGCCTCCTAGACTATGTTAGGGATCCTAGGATCTATAGGGAGAACTATCTACGTAGCGTAGAGATGCGTAGGCCATGGTGGATCCCATGCTCCGTATCCTTCAGTCAAGCTACATGGAGTAGGTATAGGGAGAGGCTTGAAGACATCCTAGCTAGGTATCCGCTGATATTCCCAGAATTCAGGAGGGGCTCTGTTAGATTCGATGATTTCGGTTTGAGGTATAGGGGTAACAGGTTTATAGATCCCTGGGGTTGCGTATGGCTATTCCTAGCTGACGGCTTGCAAGGTCAGGTTGTAGAGCATCCGCTTAGAGATTGGGGTAGGTTGAAGGATTTCAACCCTCCGGATCCTGGCGACGGTATACCAGTCGAGGGCGGCCCTACGATACCTTGGGGTATGGTAGAGGATTCTGTAAGATCGGCTAGGATGGATGGTAGATTGGTACGGATCAGTATGCCTCACGGATTCTTCTTCCAGAGGCTATACTATCTGAGAGGATTCCAGGAGCTTATGAAGGATATCGCGGTCGAGGATGAAAGGCTCTACAATCTTATAGGTATACTCGAGGAATACTATGTGGAGCTAGCTAAGCGTATAGCTATGTTGAAGCCTGATATAGTATACTTCGGCGACGACCTGGGTATGCAGTATAGGATGCCTATAAGCCCCGCGAAGTTTAGGCGGCTCATATACCCCAGCTATCGTAGGATATTCAGCCTACTTAGAAGTCTAGGTATACATGTCTATCTACATAGCGACGGCCACGTAGTAGAGGTTATGGATCTCCTAGTTGAATCAGGTATATCCGTGCTCAACGTGCAGGATAGGGTTAACGGACTCGATAATATCGCTAGGATATGTAGGGGTAGGGTGTGTGTAGCCCTAGATATAGATCGGCAGAAGCTCCTACCCTTCGGAAGCCCATCGGAGATAAGATCCCATCTAGAGAGGTCTGTTAGGATTCTAGCATCTAGGGATGGAGGGTTGATGTTCGTAGCTGATGTATACCCGGATGTATCGTTGGAGAATATAGAAGCTCTATGCCGATCGTTAGAGGATGTTGTACAGCTACACCTAGAGCTTAACGATAGGTAGCCGCGTCATGGGATACGCTGCTCCCGGCTGAGGTTGGATCTATAGGTAATGCTGGATAGCTTCAGCTATGGTTGGGATCGAAGATACCGTATAGCAGGTTTAAAGCTTTTCTAGCGGTAACCCCCCATACATGTATATGCTATGAGGTATGTTAGGATATCTGAGAATAGCGGTCTTAAGGTTTCGCAGATATGCCTCGGAGCTTGGCATCTACCTAGGACTATGGATAGGGATGAGTATGGAGCATACAGGATCGATATGGATGAGTTTAAGAGGATACTCAGGTATGCTTACGATGTAGGTGTGGTTTTTATCGATACGGCGAACAGGTATCATGGAGGCATATCGCCCGTACCATTAACCCATGTAGGGAATTCTGAGAGGGTTATAGGTGTAGCTGTTAGGGAGCTTGGATTGGATAGGGAGGAGCTGATCGTAGCTACTAAGGTTGGTGGACGTATGTCCAATGGGCCGAACGGCTCTGGGCTTAGTAGGAAGCATATGATGTGGCAGGTTAGGGAGAGTTTGAGGAGGCTTCAGATGGACTACCTAGATGTATATTATGCGCATATATTCGATAGCGAGACTCCGAAGGAGGAAACCCTCGAGACATTCGATGAGCTAGTTAGGATGGGGCTTATCAGATACTATGGTATGAGCAATATACCGGGCTTCCATCTAGTCGAGTATATAATGCTATGCAGGGAGTACGGCTTCAGACCTATATCGATCCTACAGTATAGGTATAACATCCTCGATAGAGGTGTTGAAGAGGATATAGTACCGGTCGCTAGGAGGTTCGGGTTGGGGCTTACAGCTTATTCACCGCTATCCGAAGGATTACTAACCGGTAAATACGTAGATGTCGAGAAGGGTTGCTGGATCGTACCCGAGCTTTCTAGAGCCTCCTATATGAGCTCATTCGCAGATAGATACTTCACTGAGAGGAACTTGAGGATAGTCTTAGGTTTAGTCGAGCTAGCGAGATCTAAAGGTATCACTCCATCTCAGCTAGCTTTATCATGGATAATCCACAGATCTAGAGATCTAGGGTTAACCATAGTACCGATAGTAGGCGTATCTATGGTTAAGCATCTAGAGGAGGCTATAGGAGCCTTAGATGTAAGCTTAACCCTAGACGATATGAAGTATATAGATGAACTATGCGGTATCCCTCATAAAGTCTGAGCGGACTATACAGCTTTAGGTTTTATACGCGTATCTATACCTATGGATCCCTCAGTCGCTTATAACCGTATAGTACTCCATCCCTGAGTATATAGTCTCTGCTGGATGGTATCTCCTCATCTAGATCCGTGGTGGTGAGTACTATGGTCGACCCCATCCTGTTCGCATCTTTGAGTAGGTTTAGGACTAGCTCTGTATTCTCGTCGTCTAAGCTCGAGGTAGGCTCGTCTGCTAGTATGAGTTTAGGGTTGTTAGCTAAAGCTCTAACTATAGCTATACGCTGCCTCTCGCCTCCGCTTAGGGTGGATGGCATCCGGTAGGCTAGATGGGATAGATCGAATCGATCTAGAAGCTCTATAGCTCTACTCCTCCTCCCACCCCTACCTACCCCTGCTAGGGCTAGCGGCAGCTCTACGTTCTCTAGGACCGTTAGCGTCGGTATGAGGTTGAAGAATTGGTATACGAAGCCTATACGATGCAATCTGATATCCGATCTCTCCCTATCGCTTAGGGATTCATAGCCTCTACCGAATACTATCACCCTACCCCTATCAGGCTGTTCTAGCAATCCTAGAAGCTTTAAGAGTGTAGTTTTACCTACACCGGATTTACCTCGTATAGATATGAAGTCGCCCTCATAGATATCTAAGCATAAGCCTCTAAGGACCTCTAGCCTTCCGTAGATCTTCCATACATCTATAAGCTCGGCTACGATGCTACCGGACGTAGATCCACGCCTCCGGGTTGGAGTATACCATGTTCAAAGATTCCAGTCTACCGGATAGGGATCCACCTAGATATACGCTGTAACCGCCGTATAGTACGTATCCTATAGAGAGCATATCCCTGTATACTAGTAGGGTTTTAGGCTTAACGTCGGATAGACCTGAAAGGTATCTGAAGCCTTGTATCGTATCTAGATCTAGATCTAGGTATCCCCCGGCTATGTAGCCTATCTTAACATCGCATGAGATCGGAGTTTCACCTATATTCAAGCCTATATAGCGTGTAGAGCTATACTCGTATGGCGTATAGAGCCAGAAGTACCCCATATAGCGTTCCTTCAGATGTATCGATGCATAGTAGTCGTATAGATTCGAGGATACCAGTATGATCACGTAGGCTGCGACCGCAGCTTTCGCTACCCAGGATCCAGACCTTAGATTATGGATCGATCTATATACGGCTTTCAAACCTGAAGCTATGAGTATAGAGAGGGGTGGCCATAGGAAGTTCAGCATCCTATAGGCTAGGGTCGACCCTATAGGGTGTCCTCCGAATACAGAGTATGCCTCCAAACCTAGTATAGATGATAGCCATAGCAACGGTATCCTACACCAGGTATAGCTTCGAGTATAGTGGAATCCTATTACCGCTATCTGTGAAGCCGTTATGAACGGTATAGCGTATACGATGTAGTATCTAGGTAGTCTAGGTAGCTCCGGCGTCACCTGTTTAACCGTAGGTATGAAAGCGGCTAGAATCGTTATAACCGCCGCGACCGTGGATAGAGCTACCACCCCTCTACGGGAGCCTACCATAGGCCTATAGGATACGTATAACGCAAGCGTTAGAGCTAAGATCTGGTATGAAGCGGCTGAAGCTATATCGCCGAAGGCTACCTCGATTTTAACCCCTCTGTAAGCGTATAGCCAGAAGTATAAGCCTAGTATAGCAGCGTATACTACGGTATACACGGGCCCCTCAAGCTTGGAGTATACCCCCCCGATCACCCTCTCATAGAGCTCCGCGATAGCTATACACGATAGGATCGCTAGGGATACTATCGATGTTAGGTGATGAGCTGAAGCTAGAGCTATCGATGATAAAGCTGTGAGCGTAAGCCTAGCGTATAGGCTTCCACGTCTATAGATGTATAGGAGGATTAGCAGTATGTAGATAGGGTTGGCGTAGGTCTCCTTCGTGACGCCGGCTGTGAACATAGAGTATGGATACGAAGAAGCTAGTATGATCGAAGCTGTTAAAGCTAGGGCTCCATCACCCGTTAAAGCTTCTAGCAGAACGTAGAATATAGGTACGGCTAGAGCCGATGATAGCGGTACCCCCCACCTCATAGAATTCATCGTATCCAGACCGGATGTACGGGATAGGATAACGGCGAATAGCGTGTTCGCAGGCCAATAGCTGTTATACCCGTCGAATACCTCCCCGTCGCCTAGATCTACGGGTGTAAGCTCGGATAGGAGATCCGTATTCCTCAGTATAGGCCATGAATCCGTGGAGAACGGTAGCCCGGAGAGTAGCGTAGGGTACAATCTCGGCGTTAGAGCTAGGGTTAAAGGTATGAGTATACACAGCTTCCTCACCCTACATATCCCTCCACGCTATAGAGATTATAGCTAGCAGCATAGTGGAAGCTATAGATACCGTTAGCGTAGCCGGATCGAAGCCTACCGATACCGTATACGATAGGATCCTGAGAAGCCCGTAGGATCTTAGAGCTTCCACTAGAGCTAGAGCTGAAGCGGAGCCTATAAGCGATGATAGCATTATGTATGGTGTAAGCTTAAGGATCATATCTATCTTGAGATCCAGCCTAGATAATCCTAGGGATCTGAGTATAGATAGCTCGGCTCCATGCCTTTCGACCACCATCCTGAAGGCTTCTACGATCGTTAGCGATGCGAATAGTATGGTGGATATGGATAGAAGGGTTATAGACCACCCTGTTAAACCATAGGATTCCAGGTATCTCTCCATAAATCCTTCGACCGTCGAGACCCCGATCGAACCTGAAGCGGTAGCTATATAGCTGTATTTAAGCGTAGGTCTAGGAGGCCCCCCGCCGCCAGGTCCACCTTCGATACCGACCCTTGAGGATAGCTCCCTAGTAAGCGTATCTAAGGTCAGCTTAGCCCTATCGATCCTAACCCTTATTAGGGTTGCATAATCGTATCCAACGCCTCTAAGCCACCTACCCGTATCCATAGATGCGATCACCTCATCATCTAGAGCCGTATCCGATGAGTATACAGCTTCAACCCTAAGCTCTACGTATCGATCTGAGAGTACACCTAGAGCTATCAATCTAGCACCTGGTTTAACCTTCAGCCTAGATGCAGCTCTACATCCGATTAAAGCGTATGCAGGCTCATCCGAGCTCGGTTTAGATCCATCTAGGATTTCGATATCGTTAAGCTTCAGGAGATCCTCTAGGTGTACGCCTCTAACTATGACGGGTTCGCCCTCCAGTATGGATGGAGCTAGAACCTCCATACTGAAGGCTAAGACTCCATCTATAGATGTAAGTTCATCGGCTATCCTGGAGGGTATAAGCCCTGTGAACGGTGTACTACTACCTCTATCGTACAACGCGATGATATCATCGCCTTCGCCTAGATAGGCTGTGCAGCATCTATAGAATCCATGCAGTATCGTAGCCGTAGCCGTAGATAGCATCGATACAGATACGAGGACTAACGTAAGCGTCGCTATAGGCTTCCTCCTAAGATACATAAACCTTCTAAGCTTCAGAGCTTTCATAGGGATCCCTCTATAGAAGAGGTCTTAGAGCTTCCGAATACATGGGGTAAGGAGCCTATTATCGAAGTCGATACCGCCGTAGATGCTATGATCGTAGCATCGTATAGGTTTAGGGTTGGGGTTAGAGATACCGAGGGGGCTACCCACCCAAGAATCTTCGAAGCTATCTGTACGCCTGTTAAACCTATGGATAAACCTATTATGGATCCAAGCGTAGATGTCAACGTTACGTAGGCTAGGATAGAGTATGCGGCAACCCCCCTCCTAGCTCCTAGAGCTCTCAGCATAGCTAGCTCGTAGCTGCACCCGGCTATCAGATTCATAGAGGATACATAGGATGATACGGCTAACACCATGTATACAGGTATAATCCATATGTATACGAATTCCGCTACCTGCCTATCGATCATGTACGCGAAATCTATGATCCTACGGCTACCGTAGATCTTTGTATCCTTAGGTAGTATTCCGGATAGCATAGCGAGAGCTCCACCCTCATCCACCCCATGTTTAAACCTGAACTCTACAGCGGAGGCACCGTCGAAGCCTAGGATCCCAGCTATATCCGTAGATGCTATGATCTCGTAGTCGCTCTGAGATCTAAACCTAGCTATACCCGCTACCTCTACATCTAGGCTTAAAGATCCTACGGCTAGCCTAACCGTATCGCTAGGCTTCAACGAATACCGTTCGGCTATGGATGCACCTACCAGAACCTCGCATCCACCGGTGGGGATCCTACCCTCAACCCTAGCGCCTAGGAGATCGATATAGCTTCGTATATCGTCTATAAACCTTAGGCGAACCCTATAGCTCCCGCTACCGAGGTATATCGCAGCATCCTCCACTGCCCTCTCGACGGCTATACATGCTATAGGATCGAAGCCTCTAAGGATATCGATCGTCGTAGGATCCAGGATGCCGCCGGGGGATGCGCCGCCTCTCACTACCAGGTATAAGCCTCCAGGGCTAGCTCCACCATATATCCTCTCCAGGTGCAGCCTTAAAGGGTAGGATATAGATACCGTAGCCGCTGGTAGAGCTACCAGTAGAGCTACCGAGGATATGAATAGATTGGTCTCACCCCTCCTAAGCATCATCCTAACGATGAGACTATACATAACCTTAGCATCATATCATCATGAGTATCGATATGTTTAAAACCTTTACCTAGAAGCCGCTATGTATCGAGCATACCTCCTCGGTAGAGTGCAACCTAGTATCTCGCTACTATATAGCCCGATGATACTATCATCACGCCTCCGGCGATCAGTCGGATGGTAGGTGTTTGACCGAGGAAGATGGCTCCGAATACAGCTGCGCTTAGAGGCTCGAGATACGTTAAGATTATAGCTCTCTGAGCTTCTATCAGCCCTAACCCGTGGAAGTATATGGTCACAGCGAAAGCTGTGTTAGCGAATCCGATTAAGAGTAGTAGGGGTAGGTCTCCCCATTCGACGTATATCGTCTGAGATGCCGCGTAGACGAGTATGGATAGGAATATCAAAGTGGATAGGTAGGTGTAGGAGGCTATAACGTAGCCTGGGTATCCTCCCCGCATCTTCTTAGAGAGTATGATGAAGATCGCGTAGAATAATCCTGATAGCAGCCCGTACACTACACCGAGAACGTTAACACCCACCCCGCTCATCTGATCGGAGAATATCACCGCAACCCCGATCGTAGATAAAGCTAGAGAGGCTACGGTCGACACCCTTATCCTCTCTTCGAGGAGGATAGGGGCTAGAACCGCTACGAATATCGGCGCTAGATAGTTCAGTAAGACCGATACGGCTATAGGGGTTAGCTTCATAGAGTAGAATAGGGAGCCCCACCCTAGAGCATTCATAAGGCCGTTGAGGATTAGTAGCCTCCACTCTCTAGCCGCTTCTAGGAATCTGCTCCTCCCAGCTAGAATGGCTACCGGTATCAACGCTAGCGTAGCGAAAAGCGTTCTGTAGAAAGCTATCACGAACGCATCGGCTCGGATCAGGTTGACTACTACACCGTTCGACCCCCAGATAACAGCGGCTGTGCTGATTAACGTGAAACCGGCTAGCTTATCAAACCTTCGATTCACATCCTCGGCTCGCACCCCATCTAGAAGATGCCACCCGGCTATATTAGGGTAGCGTCTACAACTCCTAGCCACCTCCCCATCATCGTAGGATATCTAATGCTCTAACCTCCTAGCATACACTCATCCACCGCTAGATCTATCTTCTTCCACGCATCTCCCTAACGGCTTCTCTATCGAGCTTAGCTTCGTGGAAGCCTGATACGTATAGTATCCATGCATAACCCTAAGCATCTTAGAGCTATCTACAGAGCTTCCAGCACCCCCAGCTGCTTCTCCGACGTACCTCAAACCTTCTTCTAGCAAGCATCCGGCGAGCTCTCTATGCATCCCTACCTATCTCGTAGAAGGTTGTGTGGATACATGCTTTAAGAAGCGTTTAACGTCATCCTACCTCTAGAGGTTTAACCCCGACTCTGACGCGTAGCTTTCTTAGAGCGGATAGGATCGCTCTATGCGACTCGTACATCCTGTATGCCTCCTCAAGGCTTCCGGCATCCATCCAAGGCTTACCCGGTGTTAACACCGTTAGATCTAGGCTCCTCCTCGAAGCCTCCTCTGCTAGATCGACTATATACTCCGAATCGCATACAGATACACCTACATATACCATCCTACCCGTAGACTCTCTATACGGTAGGGTTCGATCTACGGTTCTAAACCTAACCTGGAAGGCTTCGATCAGCTCATCTAAACCAAGCCTTCTAGCTACATCCATAAGGCTCCTATAGCCTAGAGGCTCTAGATACTCGTAGATATCCCAGCCCATAGATTCTATGAAGCTTAGTATGTAGCGTAGAGAGATCTTCAGAGCATCCGTAGGGTCTCCGGATGTAGATCTAGCTAGGATATCGTATCCATTCTTAACCGTAAGCGTTAGGGGTAGATACTCGCTTGTTAAACCTATGATCGTAGATAGTAGTAGACTGGAGGCTTCATCACCTGTCACGCCGCCTAGCACTTTTACATCGTACACTATATGTACTCCTCCGGCTACATCCTCCAGATACTCTTTAACCATAAGCTTGGATAGCCTAGCCGTAGCCTTCCAATCTATAAACCTAACCGGGTCGCCTGGGATATACTCCCTAGACTCTAGATACTCTGTACCGTAGCCACGCCTCCTACCAGGTTGAACACCTACAAAGCCTGCTAAACCGATCTCTAGAAGCCTTAAAGCTTCGATTATATAGGGTAGAACCCTAGGATAGACTCTAACCTCTATATCGAGAGGTATATCTACGTACGCCTCCAATAGGTTGAACCTACCCTGCAGCCTAGCTTTAACCCTGGAAACCCTATATGATCCGGCTAGCCTAGGTTCAACCCTAACCTTCATAGATCCATCGAGAGGATCCACCTCGACTATCGAGATCCATCTATAATCGAAGCTATAATCTACGGGTGGGATGGATCCACGCTCAAACCGTATGATAGCATCGAATTCACGAATCTCCCCAGCTTTCAACCTTAGCGATACGCTCCTAGGCTCGATCGATACACGCCTAAACCTCCTAGCGGATAACGTTAAACCTACCGCTTCGTAGATTACGGTTATGATTATCGCGATCGATATAGAGGCTAGTATAGGGTCGAAGGCTGCGATCGATACCGATGAAAGTATAGGTAGGGCTAGGAGGAGCCTTAAACCTCTACCTGTAGGCTTCAAGATTTAGGAACCTCGACCTCATCTAGAACCCTATCTATTATAGATCTAGACGTTAAACCTTCAACCTCATACTCAGGTTTAACCCTAACCCTATGTAGTAACGCTATCGGTGCTATGGTTTTAACGTCATCCGGTATAACGTAGCTTCTACCGTCGATGAGGGCTAGAGCCCTACTACCCTTATACATCCATATCGACGCCCTAGGGCTTGGACCGTAGGCGAGCTCCTCCATACCCCTAAGCCTCCATACTATATCGAGTATATACTTTCTAACAGGCTCGGATACGTATACACTCCTAGCATCGCTTGTAAGCTTAGCTATATCCTCAGGTGAAGCTACGGTTTCAAGCTTAGGCTCAGGAGTCTTAACACCTACATCCTCTATATAGTCTATCTTAGATACTATCTCCTCCTCCCCCCTTCTATCTGGGTAGCCTAGCTGGACGCTATACGCAAACCTATCTATCTGAACCTCTGTAAGCTGGTATGTACCCGATGCTCCATACTGCATCTGCGTAGCGAGGACTAGGAAGGGTCTAGGCAGAGGTATACTCTCACCCTCTATCGTAACCTGCTCCTCCTGCATAGCCTCTATCAGAGCGGATTGGGTTTTAGGTGGAGCTCTATTAAGCTCATCTACGAGGATTATGTTAGCGAATATAGGCCCATACTTAACCCTCCACTTGGATGTAGACATATCGTAGTAAACAGTACCGATTATATCTGCGGGGAGTAGATCAGGGGTCATCTGTATCCTCCTAAAGCTTCCACCTATAACCTTAGCGAAGCATTTAGCCAGTAGAGTCTTACCCGCACCTGGAGGCCCCTCCAACAGTATATGCCCGCCGGATAGCATCGCTACTAGGAGAGCTCTCTTAACATCGATCATACCTACGATCGCCTTGGATAGCTCATCGAGTATAGATCCGACTATATCGATCGAAGCCTTCAACCTAGATCCCCCCTAACCCTCTCGAGTATACTCCTATCCCACCCAGGATGCCTATTTAACAATTCCTCAACCTCGCTTCGAACCCTAGCGAAGCCTATCCTAACCTTGAATAGAGCGTAGACTAGGATCGTTAGCGCTAGATACCTAGACTCAGGTATCGATAGGAAGCTTAGGATTATGCTTAAGCTATACTTCAGGTTGGCGTGGATGCTCGGGGTCCTATGGGATAGATCTAGGTAGACTATCCTACCGGATAGAAGTCTATCTAGAAGCCTATAGTTCCCATCGTAGCTAAGCATAGAGTTTATGAATATGCTGGAATCCGATACCGCTACCACCGAACCGGATCCCATCCTAGCGGATACGGCTACAGGGAACGGGCCTAGAGGCTCACCTCTATCCCATGATAGATCGTAGTCTAGATCTAGGAAGCTGAAGGAGCTGGAGTATGCTAAGATATCGAAGCTATCGCCGTCGATTATCGTAGCGTAGTTCAGCCTAACACCCTCTACGGGTTCGAAACCCTCCATCCCCACATCTATGATCTTAGGAGCTATCCTACACCTCTCCATGAATAGCGGATCTAGGAGTAGGGATCCGTTAAACCTGAACCTAAGGTTAAGCCCCTCTAGGAGTGTATTCGCATAGCCGAAATCATCTAGTACTAGTAGCATACCACCTGAGGATACGAACCTCCATATAGCTTCAACCTCGTATCCATCGAAACCTTTGGACGGCCCTACTACGGCTAGAACCGAGATCCCTGGATCAGCTGCACCTAGGATTCTCAGATCATCTATAGGTTTAGCGTCTAGGATCTCGCAGAGCCTAGATAACCCGTTCCAGAAAGGGTTCCCCGGATCGAAATCGTCGATCGGAGGCATAGCGTATGCTACGGATAGGAATACTAGGAGCCCGGCTAGAAAGCTTAGGAAGGCAGCCCTCCTAGCCAACCCCACCTCCCCCGATCACCCCTCTAAGCTTAGCTAGAAGCTTAGAAGCTTCATCTATATCTGCTTCGTATCCCCCGTAGACGGTAAGCTCGTGGATAGCCGTTATACGTTTGAATAGCTCCCCGGCGTAGCCTAAGATACTTGAAACCATAGATAGATACTCTCTAGCCGTATAGCTCGGTTTAGCTTCAACTCCTGTGTAAGCTTCTACGATCTCTACGGCTTCAGCGTATAAGCCTGCTATACCCGTCTTAGGTTTAACCTCCCCCACCCCTCTAGATAAGCCTCCGACTATATGCCCCGCTCCGGCTAGGGCTGGAGCCGTAGATCTACGCTTCACGAATCCTGAAGCTATATAGCCTAGAACTACGCCTGCTACGATCAGAGGTATAGGTAGCGTTATAGGGTTGACGATGTATAGATCCGTATACGTGGATAACCCTCTAAACCTAGGATCATAGGGGTGTACAGAGAATTCGATCCTATACGAGCCTGTGAGGATCGTCAAAGGTATATGTAGGTTTAGCTCGAAGCCCCCCGCAGCCTTTAGAGACTCTGATACCAGCTGCGACGATACATCTACCGAGGCTTCGACCGGTGTACCCATGTAGGCTATCCTCCCGTACACGGTTACGGTCGATCCTGCTAACGCTATACCTGGAGCCGATAGCTCTAAGCTTATAGGTCTACGCGATACCTCCACCTCTACATACCTAGATGCAGGTCCGTAGACCCCTTCAGGCTTCGAGAACGCTGCTATACGGTATAAACCCTCTGCTACGTTCGATGGCACCGTTAGGGTTGCTTCGAAGCTTCCATCCAACCCCCTCCTAGGCTCTATACGCCTAGATAGAAACTCTATATACATATCGAGGCTTCCAGGCTCTATACGGCCGTATACCCTGAATCTATCTGTAGGCTCAAGCTTAACCCTATCCACATGTAGGGTGAGGATAGGCTTCAAGTATAGTATCCTCAACCTCTCAACGTTAGATATGGATGGCAGGTATAATCCTAGATCCCCGCCCCTAGGATCGTAAGACGCGTATACATCGACCTCATCTACGTATATGTATGGTATCCTAAGCTCGTATGTAAACAGCCCTGTAACACCGGTCCTAACCCTATAGCTGTATCCTGCAAGCCTAATCTCGATCTCCCTACCTGGTAGGAGACCCTCACCCTCGGCTGTTAGGATACCTGTAGCTTTAACCGTGGATCCAACCCAAGCCTCCCCGCTAGATAGTATAAGTGTTATCGATGTAGGCTTAGCCTCGGCTATACCCTCCAATACCTCTAGTATCGATCTAAGCCTATCGTAGTAGTATCGTATCCTATCCTCTAAACCCTCTATACCCCTGTAGATCGATACGCCCACCCTCCTAGAGAACTCTATGGAGGCTCTATAGAGCTCCGTATAGGTTATGTTAGCCTCCACGATAGATCGGAATCCATCGTCGATCACAGGTCTAGCACCGCTCCTATCGCCTATCCTAACCCTACCCTCAGCTATCGATACGAGTATGGATGTCCTGTTAAGCCTACGGGTTAGATCCTCGAGCAGCTCGTTAAACCTTGAGAATATGTATCTTAGATCGCCTGGCATATAGATAGCATAGGATTCGGCTATACTCTTTAGAGCTGAATCGAAATCCTCTACTGATACTAGGCGCGCTATATCCATGTATAGGTTGAGGAGTAGCAGCGGCTGAGGCCCCTCCTCAGATGCCTCGGATAGATCTATATGCCTAGGTATATCTAGGCTTAAACAGCCTACGTATGCGAAGGCTAGGATCGCTAGGAGTATGTAGGGTGGGATGCTACGATAGGAGCGCATAGCCTAGAACCTCCATAACCCTGAAGGCCACTATAACAGAGAATACAGCTAGGAGGGTTAGAGCTATAGGGTCGAAGCGCATCCTCCTCCTAGGCCTGAATACGGCTAGGCATACATAGTATTCCAGCGTATACATCGATACATACACGTCCAGCCTATACTCGTGTAGAGCTGATAGCGTAGATACAGTTAAAGCCATGAGGACTGCTAGAGCTATGTTGAAAGCTAAACCTCTATCCATCACCTATACACCTCTACGACCGCTACCCGCCTACCATCGGAATCCTCCTCCGAAACTACCGATACAGGTCTACCGGTAGCTAGAGCTATAGCCGATGCAGCTATACAGGTCTCCAGGGAGCCTAGAACCCTGGCAACCCTATCTGGAGGCTTAGGAGATCTAGGCCTCCTAAACTCTACGGTATACCCTACGCTAGTCTCTACGATCGATACAGATTCGCATAGCTCCGTTAGATCTACAAGCATATACTCCAACGCGGATTCGAGGCTACCGGTAGGTTCGAGATCTACCAAGCCTGATGCAGGGCTCGGTAGGGCTAGATACATACACCCTCCATCCTCGAATACAAATCCTCTAGGCTTAGCTACGCTTGGAGGACCCCCACCGGGTAGAGGTATGTAGACGTAGATCCTACGATCGCCGCACGCCACATAGTATCCTCTAGACCCTATGTTAAGCCATTCTAGTATAAGCTCGCTAGAAGCTAGAACCTCCTCGAGCATAGATCTAACCGCTCTAGGTGGTATAGGGCTTGTAGGCGTCATCGCTATGGAGAAGCCTAGTATCGCAGCCGATATACCTAGAGCGGTTAGAGGCGTGTTGGATAGTATGAGGTAGGATAGCGGGGCGAATACCAAGCCGGATAGGGCTATACATAGACCGGCTAAGCTGAATCTATCCATCGCTTAAGCCTCTAGATCCCGATCTACAACCTAGATCTACCATTAGATACATGTTTAAATGTTTCTAAGGAGGACTTAAATATGTATAGCTAGGATTAGCTTTGTAGGGGGTTTGATCCACCCTACAGCCTCTGAGCTCGATACGCTAGGCTACCATGAATCCGTTCGCCTAGGTGTGTATACTCTAGCATGGAGAGTCCGATGCTATGAGCTGGATACTGGATGAGGAGGTTCTAGCAGTATTAGCCGCTATACTGGTGGTCTCAGCTGTATTCGCTGTAGCGTATACCATAAGCTATGGTAGGGTTGTAGAGCCGTTCTCAGAGCTTGGGATACTAGGATCTAAGGGTAAGATAGGTGACTACCCTAGGGAGGTTCTCGTAGGGCAGCCGTTCCAGCTCAACGTCTACGTAGGTAACCATGAGGGTAGAGCTATGTTCTACAAGATCCTGGTTAAGCATGTAGCCGGATCCAACGCATCCCCACCGATAGCCGTGGATCCTATCCTAGAGGTTAGGGTTATCCTACAGCATAACTCCTCACGTACGACGCAGATCTGGATCACGTTATACGAGCCTACGGCTAGATCTAGGCTTGTATTCGAGATGTGGATCTTCAACGAATCCATAGGCGGCTTCTCATACAAGGGTATATGGAACCAGCTATGGCTCAACGTATCCAGTATACCCTTCGTAGAGCCTCCTCAGCCGGTCGGGGTAGGTGTTGTAAGCCGGTATATCGAGGATAGACTCGTAGATGGTTATAGATCTGTGAGGAGGGCTGAAGAATCCGGTGGGGATATCTCGGAGATGGTTAGGTTGCTGAACGAAGCTTTAAAGCTTGCAGAGATGGGTGATGAGGTTGAAGCCGATCGTATAGTCGATAGGGTTCTATCTATGGAGCCTGGGATCTCCAGTATAAGCTTAGAGCATGGTAGGATGAAGGCTATCTATACGATGGTAGCATGTATAGCGGTAGCTTCAGCTATAGGCTTCGGCTTCCTATACATTAGGGGTAGGGTTTGGCTATGGTGGGTTAAGCTCTATAGGGGTTGGAGGGTTGTATGCGTAGGGGAGGATTCGAAGCTTGAAGGCTTGGATAAGGTTATCGGGGATAGGGTTAGGAGGTCTGGTGGGTGTATGCTAGGAGAGATACTATCCACTCTAACCGTTAGATATGAGCCTAGTATGATAGCTAAGACGATCTATAAGCTTACCAGGGGTGGATGCTTGAAGCTTATAGATCCGGATCCGCCTAGAAGCATCCTAGCCTTCGCTATATCGAGGTATAACCTAGGCTCGATAACAGCTTCGATTCTAATAGCGCTATGCATATTATCCGTATACACATCAAACCTATCGCAGGCTATAGCCATACTGAGGGTCATGCTAGGCTCCGTATTCGTACTATTCATACCGGGATACTCCCTGATAGAAGCATTATACCCTGGAAGCGGGGATCTATCGCCTCTGGAGAGGCTGGCATTATCCATAGGGTTAAGCCTAGCTGTAGTACCGCTAGTAGGTTTAATCCTAAACTACACACCATGGGGTATCAGACTCGACCCTACGATCACAGCTCTATCGATACTATCGTTAACACTCCTATCGATATCATCGTATAGGAAGTTCAGGATCCTAGAGCTAAAGTTTA
>JAWCGL010000001.1:572-26587 GCA_038857155.1 Bathyarchaeia archaeon | reverse complement strand
TCCCTCTCAAGTCTAGCCATAACCCTATGGATATCAGCTTCAGGCGGGAACTCTACCAGTATACAGTATTCATACGATCTAAGTATCCTCCTAGTCTCCTCTGGTGTCGGAGAGTATGGTGGGCATGTAAGCTTCTCACCGTAGCCACCACATCCATACATACATTTAAGTCGAACCCAATCTGCGACTACGATATCCCCAGATCCTAGGATCCTAGCGGTTTTAGCTCCTAGCTTCACAGCTAGATCGCAGAGATCCTCTAACGATAGAGAGTAGTATCCATTATCCAAGGATAGCCACCTATAGGTTAATCGACCCAGCCGCATAGCTTTTTAAGAAGCTCTACGAAGTAGCTGAAATTCTCGAACGATACATCTGGTGGGACGGCGTGGTCTACACCTGGAAAGTAGCCTCTACTCTCCACTAGCGGCGGGACCTTCCTGTAGACCTCTCTATCTATATCTGATCTAGATGATGCTAGCATTCTCTTATCTATACCACCCATCATAACGAGATTCGGATACTTCCTCCTAAGCCCTACTATATCCATACCTGCGGCTACTTCGCATGGAGATATACCATCCACCCCTACCGATAGAAGCTCAGGTATTAGAGGCTCGACGTATCCATCGCTATCCACTACAACTATCTTAACACCATTATCCTTAAGGAACTTGATGAGCTCACGGTAAACCGGGGAGATGTACTCTCTAAACATCTTGGGAGAGATCATAGGTCCATGTTTATACGCCATATCCTCGTTGAGCGTAACATAGTCTACCTCCACCTCTCCGATAGCCCTCTTCAAAGCTTCGACGTGGAAATCCAGGTATAGATCGAGTATATCTCTGATAAGCTGTCTATCCTTGAAGAAGCTTATCAGGGTAGCCTCCAGCCCCATCATATCCCTGATCCACCAGAACACGCCTCTCAACGATATATGTATGAGGAAGCTCCCATCGTCATTCTTCCTTAAAAACTCGACCGTCTCCCCCCATCTAGATGGATACCTATCTGGATGATACGGATCATACTTACCCTTTATACGCTCGAAATCCTCCCTACCCTTAACAGGGAAATCTATGAATGTCCTTGTAGCGAAGCCGCTCCACCCATCCCTCCAATCATCTTGGAATCCTAGCTGGGTTATACCTAGACTATCCACCCATACCCTATACCTATCATCCTCCCTTAGAATCCTATACTCGAAGGGTGGGATAGGACCTAGGTTTACAAGCCTATCGCTAGGCTCCCACTGGAATCCTTCAGAGGGCCACGACGTTATATTGAAAGTCCTCATACCGTATATATCGAATCTAAAGTATGTAGCTGCATCCATCCCAGGAGGTAGACCCTCCCTCCACCACCTCTTAAGCGTAGCTGGTCTAATACCCCACAGCGATAGCGGTATCCTATCCGGTTTACCGAATCTAGCTACCTCCAGGAATCTAATCCGTAGATTCAAACCTCTTAAACCACCGATAACGATGGATAACGTTCAGCTTTATTAAACTATCCCCTAATTCTTCGTGGAGGGAAACCGTTAAATAGCAGCTATGATGAATTGTGTGATTGCTTCGTAGGGTTATAGGTTTAGATGGTGATCCTAATGGTGGGTGGTCGCATTCCAGGATCCCGGCGATGAGTATACGGAGATAATCGAGCTTGAAGGTCACCTCATAGACTCGTATATACTACCTAAGGTTTTCGATAGGATCATGGACTTAGGAGGCGAGTTTGAGGTACTAGATTTCCGTATAGGTAGGAGGAAGGATGAAACAAGCTACGCTAAGATAATGGTTAAGGGTAGAAGCCGCGATCACCTCGAATATATACTTAAAGAGCTTAGAAGTTTAGGAGCTCTACCAGTATACGTAGAGGATGTTAGGCTGGAGGAAGCCCTGGAGGATATGGTTCTACCGGATGGATTCTACGCTACTACGAACCATCCTACATGGATAAGATATAGGGGTAGATGGATTCAAGTCGAGGACATATGCATGGATAAAGTTATAGTGGTAGATCCTATAGCCGGTAGAGCCTGTTGTAAGGGTATTAGGGATGTACGTAGAGGCGATCTTATAGTCGTAGGCGATGAGGGTGTTAGGGTTAAGCTTCCAGAATACCCTAGGACTGGTGCAGGTATCTTCGAGTTTATGAGTAGTAGAGCTTCACCCGAGAAGCCTACACCAACTATAGTTAAGAGGATAGCTGAAGAAATGTATAATGTGAAGGCGTCTGGAGGTAGGATAGTAGTCGTAGCAGGACCTGCGGTGGTACATACAGGTGGAGGTGAGCATCTAGCACGTATGATCCGTATGGGGTTCGTCGATGCTTTATTATCCGGTAACGCGTTAGCGGTTCACGATGTAGAATACGCTCTATTCGGTACATCGCTCGGGTTCAAGGTAGATGAAGGGTATAGGATACCTGGTGGAAATAAGAACCACTTGGTAGCTATAAACGAAGTGATGAAATGTGGAGGTCTACGTGGAGCGGTCGAGAAGGGTGTACTGAGGAGGGGGATATTCTACGAATGCATAGTTAACGGTGTACCCTATATACTAGCAGGCTCGATAAGAGATGATGGTCCAATACCAGATGTTATAACGGATATGGTTGAAGCACAGAAGGCGTATAGAGAGCATCTTAGGGATGCTAACCTAGTTTTGATGCTAGCATCTATGCTACACTCTATAGCTGTAGGAAATATGATACCATCTACAGTTAAAGTTGTATGCGTAGATATAAACCCGGCTGTACCGGTTAAGCTTCTTGATAGAGGGACAGCTCAATCGATAGGTATAGTATCGGATGTAGGAGTATTCCTACCTATGCTCGTAGACGAGCTTGCTAAGCTTAAAGCTCTACACGGATCTCCGAAGAGGGGTGATACGCATCGTGAGCAGTAGGATTCTAGTCTATAAGTTTGGTGAGAGATGCGTAGCTACAGCCGACGGTATGGAGAGGATAGTGGGCATCGTAAGGGATGCATTGAGTAGAGGCTATAGGCTGGTAATCGTCGTAGCCGCTGTAGAAGGGGTAACCGATAAGCTTCTATCCCTATGCAGAGAGGTAGAGCTAGGTGTCGAAGATAGAGTGTGGGGGTACATAGATTGGATCAGAGAGATGCATGTAAAGCTAGCGATGGAAACGCTAAATGGTATCGAAGCTAGGGAGGCTGCCCTTAGAAGGATCGAGGAGGTGGTGGAGGGGGTAAAATCTATATCCTACACGTGTCTAAAGCTTAGAGAGGTTACAGCTAAGGTTAGAGACTATATAGCTTCGATAGGGGAGGTTCTATCCGCTATCATAGTATCTGGTAAGCTTACTGAGGGGGGGATTGATAGCGTAGCTCTAGCGGGGTGGGAGGCGGGTATAGTTACGGATGGAAGATTCGGGGATGCTAATCCGTTGATAGAGAATACGAGAGTTGAGGTTTCTAGGAGGTTGAAGCCTCTGATAGATCGTGATGTAACCCCTGTAGTAGCCGGCTTCTCAGGCGCGACGATAGATGGCTGTATAACTACACTTGGACGCGGCGGAGCAGATTATACGGCTACGATTCTAGCTGCATGTCTAGATGCTGAGGAGGTTTACCTATGGACGCATGTAGACGGTATAATGACGGCTGATCCTATGATCGAGGAGGAGGCTAGGACTATCGATAAGCTAAGCTATGAGGAGGCTGTAGAGCTAGCTAGGTTTAGCGTTAAAGGCTTGCATCCGAGGGTGTTCGATCCTATAGCTTCGCGAGGTATCCCAGTCAGGGTTAGGAATCTATTCGATACTAGTAAGCGTGGGACGTCTATAGGGCCTGGTAGACCCGAGGTCGATAGACGTATAGTTAAAACCGTCGTTTTGATAAGGGATTTAGCCCTCCTAGCAGTCGAAGGGACGGGTATGGTCGGTTTACCAGGTGTAGCGGCTAAGGTTTTCGAAGCTTTAGGTAGAGCTGGCGTGAATATACTTATGATATCGCAGAGTAGCTCCGAAGCCAATATAACTATGGTGATCGATAGAGGTTCGCTCGATAGAGCTGTCGCAGCTTTGGAGTCGAGCGTTACAGGCTCTCTGGTTAGCCAGGTATACTATGAGCCGGATATATGCGTCGTATCGGTGGTAGGAGCAGGTATGAGGGGGACGCCGGGTGTAGCTGCTAAAGTGTTTAAAGCTGTAGCTTCGAAGGGGATAAACGTACGTATGATAGCTCAAGGCTCCTCAGAGTATAATATATCCTTCGTCGTCAGGGAGGTGGATGGAGAGGAGGCTGTGAGGGCGATACACGATGAATTCAAGCTATACGAAGAATAGCCTATATCCCTAGATCTATACATCTTCATAGCTATATGGATAACGACTATAGCTAATACAGCTATAGATACCGATATAGCGAGATCCCTAGCAACCCTAATATACGGATCCTCCACCAACCTGGCATATTCGACTAGCCTAACATCGAATACTATTTCTTCATCCCTAAACTCCTCATCTACGGTATCCTCCTGGTATCCCTCGACGTATAGAGCTAGATAGTTCGATGTTATATAGCCTAGAGGCTTGACCGGGGGTAATGGATCGGTAGCTTCTATAGGTATCCATCCGAGGGAGGGACTCCACACCTCGACCCACGCATGCCAACCTTTAACCTCGGAATCCTCGATATACACACCTAAAACCCTTCGAGCAGGTATACCTAAACCTCTAGCTAGAGATATTAGGAGATCTGAGAATTCTGAACAATCCCCGTAACCCCTCCTCAAAGCTTCTGATGCACCTAACCTCTCCTCGATCCTCCTATACGATAGCTTAGAATTGACGATCCTCTTAGCTTCTCCGATCAACACATCGATACGGGAATCCTTGATTATGGGTAATCTAATCTCTTCGAGAAGCTTAGATATAGCGGGATCCGTGAAATTCCACCAATAGCTTGGAGCAAGATATACCGGATCCACATAATCGAGATCTATATCCTCTACCCTACCGTACCCCCCGGTATCTACTGCTGAAACTGTACTATAGCATACGACGCGATACCTCCCCTCCAACCTAAACGTCGATCCATACACGTCTAGATCGATCTTAAACCTATAGATGGTGTTACCCCATCTATCCGTAAACCTCTCGTATATTCCAGTGTTCAATTCGAGCACATAGGATATCTGATGGCTATTATTCACCGGGACAAGCCAATCTACGTAGACAGTCCTATTAGAACCTAGATAGGTTAGGGTAGCTACATCCTTAATCTCATAAACCTTATACTCGAGATACCTCAACCCAGTATTGGACGGTATATATGATCCGATAGCTATAGAGGCGAGTAGTAGGTAGGTTAAGCATAGATCCACGATGCAGATCCGCAAACTATGCATTATATACTTTGAGGATGCTAATAATCCTATCTCTACCCATATCTATGCATACCTACCCTTCATTATGCTATGATATAACGGAGGGGCTATGCTCCCTACGCTTGATATCGACCTAGGTTTATCGTAAGGGTTTAAGGAGAGCTTTGACGGTATTTACGAATCTTCTAAGAGAGACATCGATGCTATACTCTATCCTAGCTTCTAAGCTTATATATCCTCTGTATCCTATAGAGCTTAGGATGTGGAAGAGCTGATTTAAAGGTAGCTTTTCTAGCTCGGATACACCTCTACTTCTATCCGCTGTATGTATATGCTCTATGTATCTCCCAGCATATCCTAGGGATCTAGCGAGATCCTTCTCTTCGTTTAACGCATGGTATAGATCGAATAGGATACGTATAGATCTAAACATCTCTACAAATCTTAGAGCCTCCTCAAGGTTATTTACAAGGTTGGTTTCACCGCTACTTAACGGTTCTAGCAGTATATCTACACTCTTCTCATACGCATAGCGATCAATCTCTCTTAGAGAGGATGCGAGGAGCTGCAGACCCTGGCTTCGATCCGTACATCTACCTCTAACCAAGCCTAAGACGACTCTATACGATCCGATCTCACACGATAGATCTATGTATCGACGCAGCCATTTCACCGCTTTCAACCTAGAATCATCATCTACGCTGGATAGATTGATACCGTAGAGTATATGCGATAAACCTGTCGATAATACCGGTATCTCTAATCCGTAATCCTCGGTAACCCTACGCAATCTACCGCCATCCACATCGAACGGGTTAGGTACGTTATACTCTACACCATCTATCCCTATGGATCTAATCCTAGGTAGTAGGCTATCTAGAGGCCCCCTCACACCTAGGTTAAATCTTGGATCCGATGTTAGGAGATACACTACGGATAGCTTCGACGAAAACATCTACAGCTAACCTCTAGGTTCACACCAGGATCTAGGTTTATCGAAATATAGATCCTCGAATTCTATCCAAGTTCTAGGTATCCTACCTGCTGGATAATTCTTCTTAAGCCATTCTACAAACTCTACAACCCTCTCGATAACCTTCTCGACGAGAATCCTACCTTTAGCCGGGTCTGCAAGCTTAGCGTAACCTACAAAGCCTTTACGGTAATAGTAGAATTCCGGTAGAGAGCCTACATCGTACCAGTTGAAGGGCCTATCCGTGAATACGTTTCCAGCTGTGTTAACCCATCTAGATGGTAGCGGTCTGTATACACCCCATTCACCCTCCCTCTTCAGCCTCTCTTCATCGATTAGATCTGGAGCTAGATACCATACGACGCTCGTCTCCACCTCGTCTGCATGTATGAACGGCGTCTCTATCCTCACACCTGGAGCTACCTCCTCCCCGCTACCGGCTTTCCTCAGTATATCTTGAACCCAGGCCCACCAGCTGGTAACCAGTATAAGCGCATGGACACCTTTCTCTACTATAGCTAGATCTTTAGCTATCGGGAGGACATACTCTTGCCCATGGCTATTCCAGATGAAGATCTTCTTAAACCCAGCGTTAGAGAGCCATCTAGCGATCTCTGCTACATACTCGGCTAGTAGCGTAGCTCTAACTGGGGTTGTACCAGGTATACCGTAGTGGTGGCTAGGATGGCTACCATATGGTATAGGTGGAGCGACCGTGATACCAGTCTCATAGGCTATCCTCTCAGCTATAGAGACACCTATTATCGTATCCTCCCCTAGAGGAGCGAACGACCCGTGAGCTTCTAATGATCCGACCGGTAGGAAGACTATATCGTTCTCCTTCACCTTCTCCTCAAGCTCCCTAGTATTCATCTGATCTAAGTATATCTTACGGTTGTAACGATCTAACACCGGCTGAGACCAGCGGCTACCAACTGTACAGCCCATAACGCTGACACCGAGTATATATGCAGATGTAGCCGGGGAAGATAACTCTACCCCCTACATTCTAAGGCTTCAAAGTTATCTTACCATCGATCCTCTGTCTAGCCCTATCGAACGCTTTAGAAACATCGCTCAACCTAAACCTACTAGTTATCATCTTAGTGGTATCTATCGATCCGGAGGACATCAACCTTATAACATTCCTGAAGATACCCCATCCAGAGTGGCCTTGGCTACCGTATATCTGCCCCCTCCTAACCTGGAATACCTCGGGATACAGCGATACAGCTCTAGGAGCCCTACCTATCCATGTAATCTTTCCTCCGACGGCTAAGCTCTTCTCCATTTGTGCTAGCAGCTCAGGTACGCCTGAAGCTTCTACATGTAGATCTACACCCCATCCACCTGTAACCTCGAGTATCTTCTCCCAAGGCTTCATACCTACTCTCTCGAGTTCGACTGGGCTGAATACATAGTCTGCACCTATGGATCTAGCTAGCTCCATCCTAACAGGGCTTACCTCGAAAGCTATAACCTTGCTAGCACCTGCGGCTTTAGCTAGAGCTATAGCTGATAAACCTATAGGCCCTGCACCCCATACGGCTACGTAGCTACCTGGATCGAACCCTCCAGCTCTATTGAATATCGCTCTATACGCTACGGATGCAGGTTCTACCAGGCTACCTGCTTCGAAGGCTTTATCCTCGCTTCCATACCTATCTAGAAGCGGGTTTATACCCCAAAGATACTTCTCGTGGACTACGACGTATTCAGCCATAGCACCGTCATGCGTGAAGCCTAGTTCACCGAACTCTAGATCTCTAGGATCGTTAAGCCTAGTACAATGATTTACATCCACCGATCTACATATCAAGCATTCACCACACCAAAGCATCTCCTCGCTGGTAACCATATCCCCAGGTTTAACGCTTCTAACATCTCCACCGACCTCTTCGACGATGCCGCTAAACTCATGCCCCAAGACTACAGGTAGCCTCGTTAAACCTGGATACAGCATATAGCCTTCGCTATCCGATTCCACCATATGAACATCGCTACCGCATATCCCTACAGCTTTAACCTTGATCAACACCTCTCTACCTTTAGGCTTCGGAATACCCCTCTCCTCTAGCGTAAGCTTAGGATCCCTCCATACATTACTACCCTCACGAATCTTACGAGTAGCAGCTTCATCGCTCGATACAGCATAGCCTCTACGAGGAACGAAATCTGCGTAGAGGACCGCAGCTAGCATCCCATCCAAAACTCTACACCCCACGAATAAATCATCGAGTAAAAGGATTTAAGCTCGACTAAACTTCAGCTTGATCATCTATAATTCAACGATACGATACTCTTACCCCTGAAGGATCTCCAGCATGCATCGGCTATGCATAGAGCTTTATACCCATCCTCCACGGTAACCTGAGGTGTAGAATCGCTTAGTATAGCTTCAGTAAAACTCCTTAACTCCTCGACATAAGCTTCGTAAAACCTTCTCTCAAACCATGGAGCCCCATGGAACCTTATACCTTCAGACGTACCGTAGTAGAATGAATAATCGAAGTTACAACCGATAGAGATCGTACCATCGGTTCCCAAGATCTCAGTCCTTAGATCGTAGCCGTATACAGATCTCCTACAACCCTGTATGAAGCCTTGAACACCACCCTCGAATTCAAGCATTATATTAACGAAATCTAGATCTCCGAGCACCTTTAGATCGCTGTAGAACAGGTTTCCACCAGATACGTAAACCTTCGATGCCTCCAAACCTAAGAGCCACCTCGCTATATCGAAATCATGCGTAAGCATATCTGCGAATATACCTCCACTCAACCTCGGATCGGCAGCCCAACCTGAGGGGGGCTGCGGATCCCTAGCTATATCGATGAAGCATACCGGTCGGCCTATAACACCCTCCTCGATTCTACGTTTAGCTTCCCTATACGCAGGGTCGAATCTACGCTGATACCCTACCATAACCTTAAGATGGCTCCCCCTAGCGGCGGAGACGATCTCCCTAGCTTCACCCGATGAAGGTGCTAGAGGTTTCTCTACGAATACATGCTTCCCCTCCTTCAAAGCCTCTAACACTATACTCTTATGGGTGAAGGTAGGTGTAGCTACGATTACAGCATCGATACTTGGATCTACGAGAATTCTCGAATAATCTGAATGCCATACTGTTCGAAACCTCTCCCCCATGGATCTAGCTAAATCCTCCGATAGATCGCATACAGCTGCAAGCTCAGCTTCATCGATTCTCGATCTGAGCGTTTCGCAATGTAGCCTACCTATCCTACCTAAACCGATAACAGCGTATCGTACACGATTCAATAACCACACCGATACGATATCGACGAAGATGTAGAATTAGAGGTTATTTATACAGATTTAAATAGTGTAGAGCTAGGATCTACTCAGGTTTGAATATAGGCATTATCTTAGAGCTGATGATCTTAATAGCTTCGTATGGCTGAGGACCTATAGGTGAACCTACTACGAACTGTGTCACACCTGCTTTCAGACACTCCTCTACACGTTTAGCTACGGATGATGGGCTGCCTGAAACGCTGAACGCATCTATCATATCCATTGTTACAGATTTAAACGCTTCATCGAAACGCCCGGATACTATAAGCCCTCTTATACGAGAAGCTAGTTCAAGGTCTATATGATGCCTCTCCAACACGGTCTCCGGGCTTCCAGCCACTATGAAAGCTACCACCTGCCTAGATGCTTCTACAGCTCTAGCTTCATCATCAGCTACCGAGAAAGCTGTGTAGGCTGCTATATCTACGCTTTTAATATCCCTAGAAGATTTCTCAACCCCCATTCTCACATACCCTATAGCATGCTTGAAATCTTCTGGGTGGCTTGCGTTTATCAGCACGCCGTCACCGATCTCCCCAGCTAGGGATAGCATCTGGGGGCCTTGAGCACCTATATAGATAGGGATATAGGATCTGCATCTGAAGTTTAGCGAAGCGGATTTAACCTTGAATATGCTCCCATCGAGGGAGACTGGCCTCCCCGCTAGCAGCTCTCTGATCATATATACGGACTCCTTCATAGCCTGTAGAGGTTTAACGATCCCGATACCGATGCCTTCGAGGGTAGCTCTATCCCCTGCTCCTATACCTAGGGCTACCCTATCTGGAGCTATCTCAGCTAGGGAGGCTGTAGCCGAAGCTGTAGCTGCTGGATGCCTTATGTATGGGTTTGTTACACCTATACCGAGCTTTATACTTCTAGTATAGATAGCTGTAGCTGTGAGTGTGGTGAAGACATTCCTATTGTTATAGTGGTCTGTAACCCATACGTAGTCGAACCCAAGCCTTTCAGCCTCTACAGCGTATAGGATGGTTCTCCAGAAAGGCTCCCTAGGAACGAATTCTATGCCGAACTTCATAGCCTAGACCCCTCAGCTAAGACTGCATCTAGATCTTATATCTTTAGCTTTCTCCGGATCCATATACTCTAATACCTCTAGGAGGGTTTTAAAGCCGGATGCGGAGGATAGCCTACCTTCAGATGCGTATCTAAGCATACTCAAAGCTTTATCCGATGGAACCCTACCGGCTCCTCTACCTTGAAGGATGATAGATAGAGCTTCGTCGACATACTTCTTCGATATACGACATCCACTCATCCAAACACCCCACATAAATAGGATGGTATATCCTACGTATTTTAAAATTTAAGGTTTAACCCTCTCCGGATCTCTAGGAAGTAGGACTGCCTCCCTTATATTCTCTAAACCTACTATCCTCATGGTTAGACGTTCTAAGCCTGTACCTGAACCTCCATGGGGAGGTACGCCATACTTGAAGAATTCTAGGTAGAAGCTGAAGCTATCCGGGTTATACCCCTTCTCGATACATTGACTCCTCAGTAGATCGTATCTATGCTCCCTCTGACCTCCTGTCGTTATCTCTAAACCCCTCCATATCAGGTCGAAACTGTAGGTCCAATCAGGCTCATCATGCTTACGCATAACATAGAACGGCCTAGATTCAGATCTCCATGGAAACTCTATCAGGAACGCTGCTTCGCATCCATACTCCTCCTCCACGGCTTTCGAGAATATCCTCTCCCCACGAGTATCTAGATCCTCCATATACGTCGGCTTGTAACCTCTAGATTCCACCAGCTTATACGCTTCCCTGACAGTTATCCTCGGAAGACCTCTACCTATCCTAGGAGGCTTAACCCCAAGTATATCGAACTCCCTCCTACACACCTCTCCTACGCGATCGACTACATATACGATCATATCCTCGACCACACCCATAACGTCATGGTAGCTCTCTATGTAGCTAACCTCGAAATCTATACTCGTATATTCGCATAGATGCTTCGGCGTATGATGAGGTTCAGCTCTGAATACAGGCCCTATCTCATACACCTTCTCGAAGCCTGAAGCCATGAGCATCTGCTTATAGAACTGGGGGCTTTGAGCAAGGTAAACCCTCCTACCGAAGTAGTCTACGGGGAAAACCGATGCACCGGATTCCGTAGCTTCAGCTACCATCTTAGGTGTATGAACCTCTATGAAGTCTCTACTCCTGAAGAACTCGTGTAGCAAACCTGTGATCACGCTTTGAATTTTGAATATAGCCGAGACCGCCGGGTTCCGGAGATCTAGGAATCTATAGTCGAGCCTCCTGCTAAGCCCCGTCTCTATAGATGAACTTAGAAATTCTATCGGAATCGGGGATGAAGCTTCGCTTAAAACCTCAAACTCTACGGGGATAACCTCTCTACCTAGCTTAGCTATAGAGCTTTCAACCATAAAACCGCGTACCGCTACCACGCTCTCCCTAGGTATGGAGCATACCTCCTCGAATACCTCATCCTGTATGGAGCCTTTCTTGAATACTATCTGAGCTACACCGGATATATCCCTCAACACTATGAAAACTATATTCTTGAGAACCCTGATATCCTGGACGAATCCTGCTAACACAACCTCTCCATACCGCGCATCCGCTATCCTCACCCTCTTCCTTAGATCGATCTTACCCGCCATAGCTAACCCACTATCTACACCCATATTCGACGGGTGTAGATATAGTCTTCGCGACGCTGGGAGAAAAACGTTATAGAGAGTTAAAACGGCTTACAGATGCATAGCGCCTTTAACCTGTCTGACTATAGCTCTATACTGCTCACCGGTTATAACGCCGGAGTGGCTGAGACCCTCTGCTATATCGAGTATAGATGCAACCGAGTAGAGTTTTACACCATCCTCCCCAAGCCTCTCCCTCCCACCCTCCATCCTATCTATAAGGACGGCGGCATCCTCGACTACCACACCCTCCCCTCTTAAAACTCTAACGGCGCTAACTATGCTTTTACCTGTCGTTATAAGGTCATCGAGGACTACGACTCTATCTCCGGGTTTAACTACACCCTCTATCCTACGTTCACGTCCATGAACCCTCTCCTCCTTTCTAACGTAGAGAAGAGGCTTATCTAGGAGGAAAGCGGTTATCGATGCGAACGGGATACCCGCTGTAGGTATACCTGCGATTCTATCGAAACTATCGACGCCCACCTCCTCCTCTAATAGTTTAACGTAGAAATCGCATACCCTTCTGAATACTGATGGGAAGCTTGGAACTATCCTTAGATCTATGTAGTATGGGCTGATCTTACCGCTTGTAAGCTTGAACATGCCGAATTGCAGGGCGCCGAGACGTACAAGCATATTACAAAGGTAGAGGATAGCTTCGTTCCTCCAGCTCAAGGCTTAACCCTAGTTGGGTGACGGCTGTCGTTCTAGAAAAAGGTTGTGTTCAAACTTTAGTAACCGTTATATACGGGTTGAGGGGGGTTATCCATATCTAGGAGTTGGATGAATACAGGTATAAGATAAGGGAGTGTAGGGAGGAGGATGTAGAGGAGGTTATAGCGATCAATAGGAGGTGTCTACCTGAGAATTATACGTCGATATTCTTCGAGGAGATTAGGGAGAAGTATCCGGATCTATTCTATGTCGCCGAAGTCGATGGGAGGATCGTAGGATACGTTATGTGTAGGGAGGAGGCGGCTGGCTTAGATCTACCTAGACTTAGAGCGAAGCGTAGAGGGCATGTTATATCGATAGCAGTCCTACCTGAGTATAGGCGTAGAGGTATAGGGGGCTCTCTACTAGCTAAGGCTTTAGATTCTATGAGGATGCGGAAGCTGGAGGAGTGCATACTAGAAGTTAGAGTATCCAATATAGCAGCTATAAACCTCTACAGGAAGCTTGGGTTCGAGATAGTATCTCAGATACCGTTCTACTATATGGATGGAGAGCATGCATACCTGATGAAAGCTAAACTCGTAAGTTGAATTGTCTTACCAATATCTTCTCGCTAAAGCTTTTCTCTCTGCTTCTATCACGAGTTCGAAGAATCTATCTGTAAGCTCGGGTTCCACTTTCAGTATAGCCTCTATATCCTCTAAGCTTAAGCCTTTAGCCGAGAGGGCGTAGATAGCTGGCAACCCATATGTCGCTACGAGTATACCGGCTTTAACTAATTCTTCATGGAGCTTATCCTGACGTTTAACTTTAGAAATCAACTTATACGCTTCGGCTTCATCTACGTTTAGAGGGGCTAGACGGCTGGATCCGCATACCGGGCATCTAGCATCTGATAGAAGCTTAAGTACCGTCGTCTCGACGTATCCGAAGCACTCGGTACATATAAGGGTTCTGGATTCGTTCATCAACCTAGCTTTAACAGATTCCAGGAGTATCTTCTTCATCTTATCCGGAGGTATTATATCCGTCTTCCTGCCTATCCTCTCCATCCCTATCCTAGCCAGCGGGGATGGCTCCTCAGATTCTACGGATACGATATCGATCAAACCCTTACGAATAGGCTCCACCACATTCTCTACCAGGCCGTCTATATCCATATCCTTCTCTAGAGTCTCCTTCAAAGCTTCCTCGTAGATAACGGTACCCTTCAGACTTTCAGCTATCTGGCTAAGCGATACATCCGTGAAATCTACATCTTCACGTATAGCTGAAAACCTCCTAGCTACATGCACCAACCTACGTTTGAATAGCCCGGTCTTCTCAGCAGCTTCCAAACCCCTACTACGGATCTCACCGCTCGAGAGCGATCTAAGCATCGATGCTACCTCAGATATATCCACCGATCCACCTGGTAAGCGCATTACCACCCTGTATGGATCCTGCTGTACTGCTACGCTTACACCATACCTATCTGTGAGTATATCGCCTAATATCCTTCCTAGGCTTCTATTAATCAAGCTACCGCCATGTACATGTACGATCAAATAGTCACCCCACCTCTCCACAACTATCCTCCTATCTGTAGGTAGAGGATAGCTTTGAGCTAGCTGACTCCAACTTTCCTTAATAGCTTCCATAAGGATGGATGGATGGATCGGATACATTCTAGCAATCCTCTTCGCAGAAGATTCGATGCCTAGACCTCTCCTGAAATACTCTTCAAGCTTCCTCCTTATACGTCCAACCTCTGATGCAACCTCGAAGGGAACCGGTATCTCCTCTCCAACCCAGCTCGGTATAGCTCCCGTAGGATCATCCACAGGCTTAACGTATATCCTATCACCGATTATACTGGTAAGCATCCACGGCCGACCTTGACATACAAACTTAACCCCAGGCTCGCCGTACTCAGCTACGAAAGCCTCATCTAGTATACCTACAGGTGTATCGTTAACCTCATCGTATACGAGGTACTGCTTCTCATCAGGTATCATGGATAGATTTTCGAAGTAGTATTCGTAGAGGGCTTTACCCCTCGCAGGTTTAGCTACAACCCTATCCTCGAACGAAACCCATGCAAACCTAGGATACCTATCATGCATATACGATAAGACTTTAACTAGATCCTCCTCCGATAAGTCTCTATACGGGTAAGCCCTTCTAAACACTTGCAGTATCTCATCGAACTTCCATCGTCTCCTATACATAAGCAACCCTGCTATCTGATGCGCTAATACATCGTACGGCTTATACGGTATTCTAGCAGGTTCAAGCTCCTCCTTCAACGCCCCCCTAGCTATAACTATGGCTTCTAGAGTATCGTCGCTATCCATAGTTACGATTATACCCTTCGAAATCCTACCTAAACTATGCCCGCTACGTCCAACCCTCTGTATGAGTCTCGTAACCTGTCTAGGACTCATATACTGAACCGTGAGGTCCACCCTACCGATATCTATACCCAGCTCTAAGCTCGAAGTACATACAAGACCCTTAAGATCGCCTTTCTTCAAACCTATCTCAGCCGTTATACGTGCAGGCTTAGAGAGACTGCTATGATGTATACTCACAGGTATATCGTCATCCCATACCCTAAACCTACTAGCTAAGACCTCGGCTATAGAACGCGTATTCGTGAATAGTAGCACGGATTCATACCCCTCGATAAGCCTCCTTAGGAGTCTAAGTCTAGCAGCTACCTCAGGTCTAGTGTATAGCGTATCGGCTAATTCGTAATCCTCCGGTTGAGGTTGAGGGTATAGGACATCTAGCTTCATATGCTTAGCAACAGGGACTTTAACTACCGATGCACTCCTACCCATCCCTACTAGGAATCTACCGACCTCCTCGAGGCTACCTATCGTAGCCGATAGACCTATACGCTGAAAATCGCTCGAGGTAAGTAGGGTGAGCCTCTCTAACGCTAAGGATAGCTGGCTACCCCTCTTATCCTCTGCGAATTCATGTATCTCATCGACTATAACCCATCTAACGCTGGATAGATGCCTACGCATAACCCTACCGGTAAGGATTGCTTGAAGGGTTTCAGGCGTAGTTATAAGCATTTCAGGCGGGCTCCTAGCCTGCAGCACCCGCTCCCTATTATCGGTGTCGCCATGCCTTACAGCGACCGTTACGCCAACCCTCCCACACCACCATCCGATCCTATCTAGAAGATCCCTATTCAAAGCGCGTAGAGGCGTTATATAGAGAACATAGATGCCGGATCTACGTTCAGTTAATCTTAGGAGCAGATCTAGGACCGGGAGTACGGCGGCTTCGGTTTTACCAGTACCTGTCGGAGCGGATAACAGTACATTTTCGCCTCTAAGTATCCTAGGTATAACCTCGACTTGAGGCTCTGTAGGCTTCAGGAATCCACGTTCGAATAGGGCATCCTGTATAGGTCTAGCTAACAAGTTAAACGGGTATGGTAGCTCCTTAGATTCAGTCTCCACACCGGATGCACCGTACCTAAGACTTCATTAAGCTAACACTTCGAGGTAATTCTGGTTTGATAGCTGTGAAAAGCGATATTTAAACTGTAGCTAAGTCAAATTTTATAGCTGGGATGATGAGGAGGTTTTCGGATAAGCCCTAGATAGCCTTGAAGCAGGCTCGATAAGCTGACTAAGATTCTTAAACCCTTTGAGATTTATCGAGGGTTATGGCAGATGGCCTAATGAGCGGCTGGTTAAGGCGCGATCGACGTAGAATATTGGCGGAGGAGGGGAGGTAAAGATTAATCTGAGGATTCAGACTATAGTACGTAGTGAGGCTGTTTATATGGCAGCTGAGAGGGAGGAGTTAGACTTAAAGAAGCTGATCGAGTTGAAGGAATGGATAGATAAGAGGGTGGTAGATCTTAAAAACGAGGTAGGAATCCTCGAAACCCTATCCTCGATGCTAGGCACCGTTATAGCCGAGAAAAGCTTCCAACCAGCCTCGGCTCTAGCTAGAGAAGCTACTCCTGAACCTATCCAGCCTAAACAGGTACAACCAGAACAGCTTGGAGGAATACCTATACGTTCATCAGATGGGATGCTACTAGCTACCGTATACCGTGAGGATACGCGTATGAGGATAGTATTCTCTAGAGATCTAGCTTTAAAGGAGGATATACAGCCTTTCAAAGCTTTTCTCATCAGGAAGGTTTTAGAGCCGATAACATCTCAAGATCTAGAAGCGGTGAGTAGGGGTAGGATACCTCCTGATAGAGCGTTTAACTACGAGCTGAGGGTTGAGGAGGGTGTACTTAGAGAGCTTATACTTAACAACCTATACGATCCAGCTAGGATTAGGGATATACAGAGCGCTGTAAGATGGACCCTTGAACGTATGTATGAGAGAGCTAAGAAAACCGGTTAAACCTGCCTGAGGGTAGGGATACCTATAATCCTGATACCTACAGCTTTAACACCGTAGGATCTGCAGAGGTATATCATCAAGGGAGCGAGGGATTCTGTTAACCTAGAATTCTCAAGAGGACCGCAATCTACGGCTCTAACACCTGGTATCTCCTCCGCCAGCTCTGCGACTATACGTTTAGCTTCCCTATCATCTCCGCATATCAGTACATCGCAATCTACCTCGCTATCGATATCGCAGAGTATATCGGAGCTTATAGTATGGAATGCTGATACCACTCTAACACCCCTAGGAGCGTAGCGTGCAGCCTGTTCAGCAGCCGATCCATCCCATGGATGTAGGATCCTCCACGGATCCCCACCTATACTCGATGCTAGAGGTACCGTAACATCTACGAGTATCTTCCCATCGGAGAGGTATGGCTTTATCCTTTTAACGATGCTGAGCTGCGCTTCAAACGGTACCGTTAATACGATTATATCGGCCCTACTTGCTGCTTCATCGTTAGAGGATCCTTCAACCCTTATACCTCTACCTAGAATCTCCCTAGCTTCATCGGCTTTAGCTTGAGCTTTATCTCTAAATCTAGATCCTATGATAACATACTCTCCGGCTTTAAGCCATCTTAGAGCTAAACCGAACCCCTGACTACCGGTTCCACCTATGATAGCTATCGTTCTATCCACATCGAACCACATATTTGTTTTAATGTGAACCAGCTCATAAACTTGCAATCCTGAATACTCTACATATAACTTAAGTATTACTGGAATATGCATGCATCGATTAAACTATCTTAGCGGTAAAATCAACATCTATCTATTCAGAGTGCATGTTTTGATAGATACTGTTAAAATGGTATTTATAGTTTCGCAGACCTCTCTCCCCATCAGGCCCTAAGCCTAGGAGGTGGGCTTAAGATGAGTACAAGAGATCTATTCAAAGCATGGGAGAGAGGGACAGGTCTGTTTAAGAAGCAGCCTCCGCTTAAGGAGAGGATAGGAAAGACGATCTATAGGCTTAAGATACAGAAGGATAAACTCGAGATGGCGTCGACACGTATGCAGAAGCAGGATAGGAGTCTATTCGAGAGATGTGTAGAGGCACAGCTGGCGAAGGATCCTATACGAGCGGCTATGTATGCTAACGAATGCGCTGAGATAAGGAAGATGCTAAACATAATGCTCAGAGCGCAGCTAGCTATAGAGCAGGCTATCCTGAGATTGGAGACTGTACAGGAGTTCGGAGACGTAGTAGCGGTTATGGCTCCTGTAGCTAGCGTAGTTAACGTACTCAAGACGCAGCTTTCAGGTATAATACCTGAGGTAAGCTATGAGCTTGGAGCTATAGGAGAGGAGCTTAACGGTATAGTAGCAGAGGTGGGAGAGGCTACAGGTAGGAGTTGGGAGATAGAAGCTGCCAGCGAGGAGGCTAGACATATACTAGAGAAGGCATCCTTCGTAGCGGAGCAGAAGATGAAGGAGACACTACCAGAAATACCTTCGACGGAATTACCTTCGAGAGAATCTACGAAGAAGGTATAGGGGGTGTAAGCTTTGCCTCTTAGATTCGAGCATGTTAAGAATTTTCTTGGTAAACCCATAATGGATAGCTATGGTAAGAGCTTAGGTAGAGTTGTAGGCTTCGCTGTTAACGCGAAAAACGAAGTTGAAACATTCGATGTCGAAACAGGTGATGGGGAGTATCGTAAGCTTAAGGGCGATAGAGTTAAGATAAGGAATGGGAAACTCGTATACATATATGGATGGAGGGTTGAAGCGAATATACTGGAGAGGGTCTATAGTGTAAGTTTAGCTAGGCTTAAAGCTCTAGATACATTGTATAAGAATGGAGAGATAACCGGGGAAGCATACGAGAAGCTTAAAGCTATGTATAACTCGGCTATAGAGGAGCTGGAATCCAAGAAGGCTTCGTTTATAGAGTCTCTTAAAAGAAGGGTGGAAACACTCGAAGGGAGGATTAAGGATCTAGAATACGTCTTAGCAGTACTCAAGCTACAGTATATTCTCGGTGAGATCCTACCTGAAACCTTCAACGAAGCTAGATCTTCGATAGAGAAGGGCATAAGCTATTGTAGAAACGAGAAGGATGATATAGAGAAGTTTATAGATATAGCTGAGAAGGGTTTCATCCCTACGGTCGAGAGCGGTATTAAGAGCGGAGCCGAATTATCTGAGAAGCCTGGGTTTAAGCTGGAGGAGGCTGCATCTACTAAACCTATAGAGCCGCTTGTAGTGAGGGTAGAGGAGTAGACTAATGGATATGGCTCGGAGGGCTAGCAGGCGGGGGGATGGATGATGATACGTAGATTCTTCGCATCCTCCAGACAGTCGCTGAAGGAGCGTATAAACGTAGCGATATATAAGCTTGAATCTCAGAAGGAGAAGCTTGAGCATATAATGGCTAAACTTCAACGTAGGGATAGAGAGATCTTCGAGAGATGCGTAGGAGCTTATCTATCAAAAGACTATGCTAGGAGTAAGATGTATGCTAACGAATGCTCAGAGGTTAGGGGTATAGCTAAACTCCTTCTAAGCATACAGCTAGCTTTAGAACGCGTGATACTTAGGCTGGAGACTATACAAGAGTTTAGCGATCTGATGATCCAGCTTGCACCTGTCCTCGGGCTTGTAAAAGAGATGCGTAGGCAGATAGCTAACATCGTACCGGATGTCGCTAACGGGTTAGATGAAGTTAGCCGGCTCCTGATAACGACCGTTAGCGAGATGAAGGTTGTAAACGGACATAAGCTTGAGGAGGTTGAATTGAACGATGAAGCTAGGAGGATTATAGAGGAGGCAGCGTTCATAGCTGAACAGAAGATTAGGGAGAGCTTCCCAGAACTCCCTGTAGAGGAGGTGGAGGAGCGTAGGATCCCTATAACCGAAGCGGAAGGTACCCTTACGAGGGATACACCGACCCCAACTGGGGGGACACCGCCTGTTAGCCCTCCTACGATAAGCTTCGATGAATTAAAGGTGAAACTGCTAGAGTATATACAGAGTAGCAAGGGTGCTTTAAAAGTATCTGTATGCGCTAGGGAACTACAAGCGTCTCCGGATGATGTTGTACGCGCGTTGAAATCGCTCGAAGAGGAGGGGAAGATAGTCTTAAGACGCTAACTATCTAAGCGGACGTTCATAATCGTTAGAATTTGGTGGGGGAAGCCTAATGGATATGCGTGAGCTCGAAGAGCTTGCTGTTAAGAATGCCTCTGAAGCCGTAGATTACGATAGAAGCGGGCAGTATGATAGAGCTATAGAGAAGTATAACAGAGCGATAGAGATCCTCAGTAGGATATGTATGTACTATCCCGAGCTACCCTATATTCACGTGTATAAGGAGAGGGTAAAAGCATATCAACGTAGAGTGGAGGAGCTTAAATCTAGGCTTCAACCTCAAATCCTAGGCGGAGGAGATATTTCCAAGCAGTCGTCTACAGTTGTCTTAGCTTCTAAGCCGTCGATAAGATGGGGGGATATAGTCGATCTCGAAGAAGCTAAGAAAGCTATAATCGAAGCTATAGTCTACCCTCTGAAGAGGCCGGATCTATTCCCGTTAGGATGGCCTAGAGGTATACTATTCTTCGGCCCCCCAGGATGCGGTAAGACTATGCTAGCCGCAGCCGTAGCTAGCGAGATAGATGCTGCATTCTTCGACGTCGACGCTGCTACGATTATGAGTAAGTGGCTGGGTGAAAGCGAGAAGAACGTCGCAGCTCTATTCTCTGAAGCGAGGGGTTACACTGAGAAGGGGAAGCCAGCGATAATATTCATAGACGAGGTAGATTCTATAGCGGGTATAAGGAATCAGGAGGTTGGAGGGGAGGTTAGAGTTAGGAACCAGCTTCTGAAGGAGATGGATGGTATATTCGAGAAGGGTAAGTGTAGCTACGTATACGTTATAGGAGCTACGAATAAGCCTTGGGATCTAGATGAACCGTTCATCCGAAGATTCCAGAAGCGTATCTACATACCCCCACCAGACTATAACGGTAGGCTAACTCTACTAAAGAGGTCTACCCGGAATCTAACGCTTGAGGATGATGTGGATCTAGAGAAGATAGCTAGAGCTACCGAGGGCTATACATTCCACGATCTTACAGAGCTCGTAAGAGAAGCCTACGCTATAGTCGTCAGAGAATTCTTCGAAACAGGAAGGGTAGATGATCCGAAAAGCTATCCTAGACCCATAGGCATGAAGGATTTCATAGATGCTCTAGGTAGAAGGAAGCCTAGCGTAAATAACATTACTATATCTAGGTATCAAAAATGGTTCGAAGAATATAGGGCTGTATAAAATAAAACTCTACCCGTATACGATATTTTTACGACAATACAGTTTAACTTCTAACATGCTATCTCTAGGAAAGTTGAATCGGGCGGTATACGATTAATAGATAATTTTCCCCTCTTATAAGATCTGGTGGTATAGAAGCTTTAAAGAGGGAGATGGAGGGTATAAGCTATCTTCGAGATAGAAGCCTTTAAAATCTCATTTACTCCTCTATCCATGGAGCGACGATTACCGCTATACTAGTGAGATGGGAAGCCCTTTATATGGCTGGAAGCCCGATATATTCTAAGTGTGCTAAGTTTCATTAAGAAAAGATCGGTATGAAGTACATAGTGGAGAAGCCTATGACATCACCTAACCAATGACCTATCATTATTGGCATTAGCCTCCTCGTTTTAGCGTATACTAAGCCGAATATAAAGCCAAATATTGCCGTGAATATCGTGTGTACTGATATACTATGCCATAAACCAAATAATATAGCTTGAATTGTTATGGCTATTAAAATCCTGCCACTGAACATACGTTCCAATCTAGTCTGAAGATAGCCTCTCCACACTATTTCCTCACACACACCAGCAGTTGACGATGTGACCAGTATGCCATAAAGAGCAAAAGCTAAAGGAAGTTTTCTATATTCACTTAGGAATTGCTCCCACATCCTTGGTCCATATAACAGGTTAGTCACCATTGGTTCAACCACTTGGAATATCATCATAGACAACCCTAATAACCCAACGATTGTAGCTATCGATAGCCAAGCTTTGACTCCTACCGGCCCAATTATCTCCTTAAGAGACCCCCCTTCGATTTTAAGAAACCGATAAGCTAAAGAAAACAGAAAAACATGGTAAACTGACCAAAGGATGAACCCATAAGCATATATGTAGTAGGTAGGGTTCTTTAAGAACTCTGTTAAGGGCACCATAGATATTATTACCATAGGTGTCATTAAGATATTCAGTATTAACGGTAACACCGCCATTATCGCAACGTGAAAGCGAGGCGTCAATTTAGTCTCCCAATAATTTTTTATAGATCGATAAAGATTTAAATGTTCAAGGTTAAAAAGCCTTAACGAACGGATTCATATACAAATGGGTTTAAGTCTATAGTTTGAATTGGATCAGGAATTAGCATGGTTTACCGCCAGCTTAGCGTGAACCTCCCTATAGATACGCCAGCAGATTTCTCTACTACGAATCTTATAGACATGCTCCAGGGTTTTAAGGGCACGTCTAGAATATAATGGGTTATTCTTGACTCTCCAGCCTTTAATTCGAGTGGAAATTCCTCGTCCATTAGCTCTTTGATCTTGTATCTACTGAATCCTCTCATAGACGCTTCAGCCGTATGAACGGAGAATATCACAGCATCTATGTTTTCCAGGTTTCGAATCTCTATCCTACCTTCGAATGGTATGTGCCTGTCCAGCGCTACTATACTTCCATTCTATATTTCTGGATCGTATGGCAACTTTATGAGGGCGTGCTTCAAGTATTGGAAGTAAACTATTAGGATCGTGTTGAGGATTCCAAGTAGGAGTCCTCCTATCGATACTAAATCAGAAATGGAAGGCTATGACAGCTTCTACTTCACCTTTGACTCTTGGGGCTTGACTTCAGCCTATATGTATCTTTAGCAAGCTCTAAATACTCCTCAAGTATGATCAACCTATCTTTTAAAAGACTTGATAGCCTAGGTCTTTCAAAGTGTAGATGCATATTCCCCTTATGGTCTATGGGGTATGCTTTAAGGACACACTCTTTTTCTTGGTATTCAAGTACGCTTCCCTTAGGAGTTGTATTTAGAAGCTCGCAGAGTCTGTTCAACCTTCTCAGAGCAAACTCAGCAGGGCTTCCCCCTAGCTAAGTTCATGAGCCAACGCTTAACCTGAAGATCTTTAAGAAGCCAACCATAATTGCTTCCTCCTCAGTATCATTCATCAAGATACTGAGCTGCAATCTCCTATGTAGAGAATTCGCCCTTAATCAAGAGTGGACCGGGCGGGATTCGAACCCGCGGCCTCCCGGGTGCGAACCGGGTGCTCGTACCAGACTGAGCTACCGGCCCATAGCGATATCTATGTAGATCTACTTGCAGCTATTAAACATTGTAGGTTGATGGGATAAATGGAAGGTAGAATAGATTTGAGATAGCCTGGATTGGATCTTTCCTATGATATGCTTTACCGCTATATAGTTTAGCTGGTGAATAGTTCTGGGTAAAGTTCTTTAGTCTTCTCTGTTAGGAAGTATCTTCTGGTACCTTTAAGCCTACCTAGGATACCTCTCTCTAGTAGGAATCGGTAGTTTACCCTCCTCTTTAATCCTCTCTCTTTAGATACCTCTTCACATATCTTTATCAGTTCAGGTCTTGTAAGAGAAGATTCGGGTGAAGATCTTACCTCGCCTATAACTCTTCGTATAATCTCGCTCCTTGCTTCTTCTATCTTAGTTTTAGGTACTCTTTCAGGTACTATCTCAGATGCTTTAACCCATCTTCCCCTATAAAATACTTCAGCAGTTTCTGGAAGGATCGTTTTTCGACGTACACCTCTACTCATAGCTTCTCACAAAAATAGATGTGAGCGACATATATTTAAATATTTTGTAGAAGATAGCATCGATACGAGCTAAATATTCATGAGGTGGAAATAAGCAGCTTACTCTAACACCATCTGAAGGTATCTATCTACTTGAAAATCTAGGAGCTGATAGAGTTGAAAATTAAACGAGGTGGGCTAAATACTATGGATCGGTATTAAAGGAAACTACATAAGATAGACAAGTGTAGAGCGCAAGAATGGGCTGCCAGCTATTCACTGAGACTTAAGAACTTGTATCCTGGGAAAAGATTTTCTACACCTTTACCTAGAACTAAAACTACATCTTCTAATCTCAATCCGTATCTATCTGTGTATATGCCAGGTTCCACCGTATGGATCGTATCCTTCTCGACTATGATGGATGATGATGGATGGATTATAGGCTCTTCGTGTAATCTCAATCCTACTCCATGGCCAAGCCTATGCGGGAAGAAACGATCGTATCCCCTAACCCTTACGACGCTTCTAGCCGCCCAATCTAAATCGCAAGCCTTCATACCTGGATTCTCATATCTGTAAACAGATTCTTGAGCTTCCATCAAGGTGTCGAAGATATCCTCCTGTTCTTTAGTAGGTCTACCTAAGATCCATGTCCTAGTTACATCTATCCAATACCCATCTGCGCATACGTTAAACTCTAGTAGGATCGGATCACCCCTCGTAATCCTACGATCAGACGATATGTTGAACGGGTACCATGCCTTAGAAGTTGATCCACCAGACATAACGAAAGCGAAGCCCCTAGCCCTTTTAACCCTCCCTTCAAACCCTACACCCTCAGAGTAAACGATGGACTCAGCTAGAGCTGCTAGTTCAGATTCCTTCAAACCCTCTCCTACCACTCCTAACAGCTTCTCTATAGCTATAGACGCTATCTTCGAAGCTATCTTGATCCTATCTATTTCGCGATGGGATTTAACCATCCTAAGCCTAGAGATTAGGGGTGTAGCATCCACCAATACAGCCTTGAATACATCCCTTACTAGGTCGAAGGTAGGTATGCACGCGTAGCTTACCTCCCCTGCGATAGTACCTGTAGCTATAGTTTCCATACCAAGCTCGCATCCGACCCTGATACCTCTGGGCAGATTTAACCCTTCGAGTATCCCAGCTATGAAGCGGTACGGATCCCACATATACTCTAAGCTTTCAGCTTCATACGTGTATACATTCTTGATCCAAGATTCCCCGGCGTAATCTAGCTCAGATGTAGGTATGATGAGGAGTGGATCACCGTCTAGCGGTATTACGGCTAGCGACCAACCTGTTAAAGGCCAATAGCCTGAAAGGAATAGTACATTCTCAGGGTTCCTACATACCAGTACATCTATACCGTAACCCTCCATAGCCTGTTTAACGCTAGATATCCTATCGATACTCGAAGGTATCCCAGCCACCCCCGACCAACCGTATATACAAGACTGCATATATTACGATGGAGGTATTAACGGTATCTCTATACCTTTATCTATATAATCCATAGCCCTCTTGAAGACGTATCTATCCGTATACAATAGCCTAATCCACTCTAACTGAGGTATGTAGAATGCTTTAGATGGCTTAAACGGTCTTCCAGCTCTCATATCCCACGGATCTTTCATATCGCTTCCCACAAAATCTATCAGGGTAGCCGTTAGATTCCTAGGATCTGAGGGTTCACCTGTAAGCTTAGCTAGTAGATCTATAGTC
>JAWCGL010000001.1:0-562 GCA_038857155.1 Bathyarchaeia archaeon | reverse complement strand
GGATAGATTCCGCTCTGAAAAGCCTTTTCTACCCCATACCTTTTAGCCAGCCTAAGATTCATCATACGCATCTGATCTACGAAGCTTAGACTATCGTAACCAAACATTATATCCAAGGCTAAACGTTCTAGAGCAGGGGTATCGAAGCCGGCTAAAGCGAAGCCTCCAAACCTTCTATAGCCGTATATGAGGGGCCCCTCACCCTCCTGACCGACTACACCCGATATCAACCCGGCGATCCTCGTACCCCTAGCTTTAAGTCTTCTAGCGATCGAGGAATACATCCCTGAAAATCTCGCTATCAGATATCCTATACCCGCTGTTAGCGTGGAGAGGTTGAGCCCCTCGAGATGGTGCGGATCTACTTGAGCTAGTAGCTCACCTCCAACCTCATGTAGGGATAGAGGGGATGTGGATGATAGACCGTTAGAGATGAACGCATAGCGTCTACCATCGGATGAAGCTATATACACCCTATACTCTATATCCTCTAGGATCTGTAAGCCGAGTACGTCTTCTACATAGCTTCTATCATTGAAGATCCTTAACGGTATACCGTGTA